>CAXSEG010000043.1:2972-4310 GCA_964235545.1 uncultured Acetobacteraceae bacterium | reverse complement strand
AAGTCCGGACGAACCCTGCGAATGCGCGGGATCAGGTCCAGCCCGTTCTCGTCGGGCATCACCACGTCGGTGATGACCAAGTCGCCCTCCCCATCCTCCACCCAACGCCAGAGGGTCGCGGCGTTGGAGCAGGAGCGGACCTGGTATCCCGACCGCCCGAGCGCCTGTGTCAGCACGGTCCGGATGGACCGGTCGTCATCGGCAATCAACACCGTCGGAACTGTCATTCAACCCCACTATCAACAGGGACGCAGGGGACGCCCCTCTTCCAGATTGGCCCCTGCCGGGTGCAGGACACCGTCCTGCGTTTACCCTTCCCCTTCGCCCTCGATCATCACCGGCAGGTGCAAAGCAACTTCCGTGCGCCCCGGCCGGCTGTCCACCTCGATCAGCCCGCCATGGTCCGCCACGATCTTGGCCACCAACGCCAGCCCGAGCCCGCTGCCGGAAGGCTTGGACGTCACGAACGGCTTGAACAGGTGCGGCCTGATGTCGTCGCCGATGCCGGGCCCGTTGTCGCGCACCGTCACCACGAGCGGCAGATGCACGCGTTGGGTCGAGCCCGGGACGGCCAGCCGTACGCCATGGCGGTACGCGGTGGTCAGGGTGATCTCGCCGTCCAGAGCCGTCGTGGTCACCGCCTCGGCGGCGTTCTTCACCAGGTTCAAGAACACCTGCACCAACTGGTCCCGGTTGCCGAGCACCGGCGGCAGCGACGGATCGTACGCCTCGACGAAGCGCAGATGGGCCGCGAACCCGGTCTGTGCCAGGCGGCGGACATGCTCCAGCACCCGGTGGATGTTGACGGCGCGCAGCTCGACCGGCCTCTCGTCGAACACCTCCATCCGGTCCACCAAGGCGCGGATGCGGTCGGCCTCGTCGCGGATCAACACGGCCAGTTCGCGGTCGGCCTCGGCCACGCTGCTCTCCAGCAGTTGCGCGGCGCCGCGGATGCCGGAGAGCGGGTTCTTCACCTCGTGTGCCAGCACCGCCGCCATGCCGCTGACGGAGCGGGCGGCGGAGCGGAACACGGTTTGCCGGTCCAGCGCCCGAGCAGCCGAGGCATCTTGCAGCGAGAGCAGCACGGCGCCGGGCTCCTCGTTCAGCACGGTCGCCTGCACGGTGATGTCCTGCTTGTGCAGCCGGGGGCTCTCCAGGGTGAGGTCGTGGTCGGAGATGGTGATGCCGCTCTGACGCACCTGCCGGATCAGCGCGAACAACGGATGGTCGCCGGGCAGCAGGTCCGACAGGCCGATATTCGACAGCTGCTGCATGGACAAGCCCAGGAACTGCTCCGCAGCATGGTTGGCGAAGCGGAAGCGGTTCGCCGCGTCCAGT
>CAXSEG010000043.1:0-2962 GCA_964235545.1 uncultured Acetobacteraceae bacterium | reverse complement strand
GGGGACCGGCAGCGCGCCCAGCATCACGGCGGCATCAAGAACTGGGGCTGGAGCGCGACCGATAACCTGCAACATGCCGCGCGCGAGCGCACCCGTCATGCCGCCAGCGCAGTCGGTGGCGCTTGTGCGCCCTCGATCAAGGGGTCGTAAAATGCATCGACCAGCTGCTTGACGGCGGGCACATCGTCGCACCGCATGACCGCGGCGCGGAACTCCGCCGAGCCGTGCAGCCCGCGCGAATACCAAGCGATGTGCTTGCGCCCTAACCGCAGCCCCGGGATCGTGCCGAAATGGATCAGCATCGCCTCGTAATGCTCCAGCAGGATCGACTTTTGCGTCACCAAAGACGGGTCGGGCAGGCGCTTGCCTTCCCGCAGAAAGGCCGCCACCTGGGCCGGGAACCACGGCCGGCCATAGCAGCCGCGGCCCACCATCACGCCATCGGCGCCGGAGCGGCGACGTGCCTCCGCCGCCTCGTCCACAGTGGTGATGTCCCCGTTGGCGATCACTGGGATGCCGACCGCGACCTTCACCGAGGCGATGAAGTCCCAGTCGGCCGACCCCGTGTAGAACTGCTGCCGGGTGCGGCCGTGTACGGTGACCAGGGCAATGCCGCACTCCTGCGCGATGCGGGCGAGCCTCGGCGCGTTTAGCGTCGCGTGGTCCCAGCCCATGCGCATTTTCAGCGTGACAGGAACCGGCACGGCGCGGACGGTGGCCTCCAGGATGCGGGCCGCGCCCACTTCGTCACGCATCAGCGCGGACCCGGCGCTCTGCCCGACGGCGACCTTCTTCACAGGGCAGCCGAAATTGATGTCGATGAGGCCGGCACCACGCCCCTCGGCGATCCGCGCCGCCTCCGCCATCGCCGCCGGGTCACACCCGGCGAGCTGGATGGCGTTCGGCCCGGCGCCGTCGACGCTAGCCATGCGCAGGG
The DNA here is from genome assembly GCA_964235545.1 of uncultured Acetobacteraceae bacterium. GTDB lineage: Bacteria > Pseudomonadota > Alphaproteobacteria > Acetobacterales > Acetobacteraceae > LMUY01. The sequence goes on along the minus strand of CAXSEG010000043.1, from coordinate 2,025 downwards.
TTGCCTGGTTCTCACGCACCATCGCCCAGGAGGCGATCATCTCGGACACGACCATGCCCGTGCCGAGCCGCTTGGCCAATCGCCGGAACGGCAGGTCGGTGACACCGGACATCGGTGCCAGCACAACGGGCGTCTCCAGGATGACGGCGCGGGGTCCCGCACCGAGGGTGATAGGGGGAAGTGTCGAACTGCCTAGCATTTGGGCAGATTAGGCCGGAGGCTAGCTTATGGCAAACGCGGATCGTTTCAGCGGCATGGCTCCGGCGCTGGCCGGCGATCAAGGGGCAGCCTTGGCCATGACAATTCCTGATAGACGCCCCGCTCCGCCCCTTCGAGGGCAGCCATGATTTCCGCAACATGGCCGCGAAGATCAGGTCAAATATTCGTGGTAAGCACCAGGATACTGATCGTCCGGACACTCAGGTCTTGCTGATAGCGCCACCTCTTGTCAGCGGTCGCGAGCCCTTCGAAGCCAGCATTCTCAGCTGCTGCGATAAGGTCACCATTGACCAACTTTTCCCAACCAAGCTGAGCAGCCCGAACAACTTCATGCCGATCGAGTTTGGCGACCAGCGGGTTCAACACGTTCTGGTCAAAGAGAAGGCGCCAGCCGGACTTCGTGCTGTATATAGAACGCCAGTATCTGGCGCACAGTCGCAAGCGGAAGGTCGAGGGCGTCTGCCAGCCAGTCCTCCCCTTCCGCGCAGTTTGCGATCAGATCCTCCGGGCGAACCCGAGAATGCTTGATCACGGGCACGCCGGACATCTTAGCGGGGATCTGCTCGACGGTGGGACAGGCGAGCCAGTCCATAACCACTCTCCGATAAGCGTTACTCACTATATGCATCCCCGACGTGAGGTCACGCTCCGCCGCAGTCGCCTCCATTGACGCGACCCGCCTCGCCGCGCATTCCTCTAACCATGCGCATCGCCGCCCTCCTGGTCGCCGCCGGTAGCGGCAGCCGCTTCGGCGGCTCCATCCCCAAGCAGTTTATGGTCGTCGCCGGCAAGCCGGTCATCCGCCACGCGGCCGAGGCGCTGCTCCCCCATGTATCCGCTCTGTTGCCGGTCGGCGACGCAGACCTGATCGCCGCCGCACTCGACGGCTTGCCCGTATTGCCGGCCGTGCCCGGCGGCGAGACGCGGCAGGCCAGCGTCTCCGCCGGGTTGCGGGCGCTGGCCGGCAGCGCGCCCGACATCGTGCTGGTGCACGACGCCGCCCGGCCGTTTATGCCATCCACCACCATCCCGGCCCTGCTCGCCGCGTTGCGCACGCATGACGGCGCGCTCCCGGCCGTGCCGGTGGCGGACACGCTCAAGCGCGTGCAGTCCGGCCGCATCACCGCCACCGTGAAGCGGGACGGGTTGTTCCGGGCACAGACGCCACAAGCGTTCCGCTACCATTTGCTTCGCGCCCTGCACGCCACCGGCAGCAGCGGTGCCACCGACGACGCGGCCTTGCTGGAACTGGCCGGGCACGCGGTCGCCATCGTCCCCGGCTCGGACGATAACATCAAGCTGACCTTCCCGGAGGACCTCGTGCGGCTCGAACGCGCCCTCGCCCCCGGCCTGCTGCCCCGCACCGGCAGCGGCTTCGACGTGCATGCCGCCGAGGCCGGGCGCCCGCTCATACTGTGCGGCATAACCGTGCCGCATGACTGGGGGCTTGCCGGCCATTCGGACGCCGATGTCGGCATCCACGCGCTGTGCGACGCGATCTACGGCGCGCTGGCCGAGGGCGACATCGGCCGCCACTTCCCGCCCAGCGAGGCCGAGTGGAAGGACCGCGACAGCGCCCACTTCCTGCGCCACGCCGCGGGGCGGATCGCGGCGCGCGGCGGCATGCTGGCCAATGCCGACGTGACGCTGATCTGCGAGCGGCCGAAGATCACGCCGTACGCACCCGCCATGATCGCGCGGGTGGCCGAGTTGCTGGGCGTGGAAGAAGGCCGCATCTCGATCAAGGCCACCACGACGGAGCGGTTGGGCTTCACCGGGCGCGGTGAAGGCATCGCGGCCCAGGCG
>CAXSEG010000042.1:0-19511 GCA_964235545.1 uncultured Acetobacteraceae bacterium | reverse complement strand
CCCAGCGAACCTGGGCCACGCGGGACGCGATGCGCATGAACTGGCGCACGGCGTGGAAGGTCGCCTGCGGGTCGTCGCTGCAGGCCTGGACCGAGAGATCGCCGCCGCTGCGGTCCGGCACCAATTGGTCGCCGGGGAACACCGGCAAGTCCACGAACGCCGCTGGCCGATGCTTCGCCAACCCGAAGCGGTCGGCATCCGCGGTTCCGAACAGGCTCTGGCCGAAGCCGAAGGTCAGGGTTAGCCGGCTCGGCGGCAGTCCGAGGACCTCGCCTGAATCGGCCTGCGGGGCGGCGGCATCATCGGCTGCATCGCCCGCGGGCAGGCCCTGGGTGATCCGGGCCGCCGCCTGCGTCCAGGCCTGCATCAGGGCGGCGACGTCCGCCCGCTTGTCGGTGAGCAGGTCGAAGGCAGCGAAATAGGAATGCGCCTGCATGGGGGTGACGATGCCGTTCTGGTACGTGCCGTGGAACGGCAGCGTCCTGTCGTGCAACGCCGCGGACGTCTTGATCAGCGGCGGCTGGTCGGTCCGCTCCTGGCCGGAGGCGCGCCGGACGCCTGCCGCCACGCTCGCCAACCCGGCCGCGGCGCCGAGCAGGCCGCGCCGGGTGGCACTCGGATGGTAGGGGCAGCTCAACGGGGGCCACCCCGGACCAGCGTGTTCGTGTCATCCATCACGTAGTAGAAGCCCTTGTTGTCCGGGGTCATGGCAATGCCGAACAGGTCGCCGTTGCCCGGCGGGGATTGCGCCTGGTCGTTGTTGATCCACTGCGCATAAATCTGCTTTCCGGCGACGGGATCAACCTCCACCAGCCGGCCATCCTTGCCGTTGCACACCAGCAGATGACCTTCCGGCGACCACGCCATGGCCAGCGGCCAGGACAGCAGGCCGTCATGCGTCACCACCGTTCCGGTGCCGGCGCTGTCCGGCCGTGTGCTGGCGTGCGGGATGGCGCTGATCACGTTGTCCAGTCCGTCGGTGACATACAGCGTGTCGTCTGCGGACAACGCCAGGCCGGTCGGGCCGAGCAGGAAATTGTCCAGGTCGGCGCGCGCGGCGAAGCCGTTGCCCACGATCGTCTGGTCCTGCAGCACAGGCGGCTTGCCGTTGGCGGTGGTCAGTTGCAAGCGCATCACGGTCGACTTGCGGATCACTTCCGGCTGGCCGGTCTTGGGATCGACCACCCGGGGGGATTTCAAGTCGAATCCGGCCATGCTGATGAACAGCGTGACGGTGTCCCCCTTGTCGATCACGGCCATGTTGCCCCAGGGGTCGTTGACCGTCGGACCGGACCAGACCGACACGATCTTGCCGTTCGGGTCCAGCACCAGCAGGCAGCCATCCCCCTTGGTGGCGGTCGTGCCATCCTTGCTCGGCGTGCTGCCGACGATGATCCAGCCCGTCTTCAGCATGGTCATCGCCGTGGTAAGGCCGACGCCGCCGGGGCATTGCGCCAGGTTCTGCGGCAGGCGCGCCACCAGGTAGGTCTGCCCGGTGCTGGGGCGGTAGCCGACGATGGTGGTGCCGGTGCCTTGGAGGTTGGAAATGTTGTTGAAGTTGTCGACGAGGACGTCATCCTTCATGACCTTGCCGGCCGTCACGGGGGCCACGATCACGGCGTAGGGGTTGAGGTCACCGTTATCGGTGACGGTGGAGCCGACCGTGGTATGACGGTGCACCGTCTCAAGGAAGCCCTTTTGGGCGTAAGCCGGCGCGGCAAGGCCCGCGGCGCACGCCATACCCAACAGGGTGGCGCGCAATCCGGCGGTGCTACGGGGTGGGCTGGGCATTGTCTCGCTCCTCTAGAACAGGATGTTGGTGCGCAGGCCGAGGATCAGCTCGTTCTTGACGCGTTGAGATGGACTGTTCGGATTTGCCACGCTTCCACCCGGGCGGAACACGTATTGGGCGTCGGGCTGCAGCTGCCACCAGGGGTAGAACTGGTATTGGTAGGTCGCCTCGATGAAGGTTTCGCTGCTGCGCTGCGGAAGGTAGGCGTTGGAGGACGGGTCACCGAAGGTCACGGCGTCGAGGTCGGCCTTGCGGTAGCGGTTGCTGACATGGGCGTAGCCGAAACCCAAGCCCACCGTGTCGTCCGGCCGGTCGATGAAGGGGCCGTGATAGACCACGCCGCCATTGGCGCTGTAGTCGATCAGGTTGACGCTGCCCTCCGGTGTCCCCATGACCCGGCCGAACACGCTGACCGACCGGTTCGGATAGGTGCTGTCCCGCCAGACCTGCTGGTCGGCCACCGCGTAGAGCGAGTAGTCGCCGTGGTGCCGCAGGGGCAGCCCGTTGCTGTTCGGCGAGGCGAGCGGGCCGCTGTTGCTGTCCAGCCGACCATCGAGGAACGTCTCGTTGTCGTACCAGCCGCCGATCTTGTAGGTGTGGCCGAGCGGCGATGGGTCATCCGGGCTAACCATGCTGCCCACCGCAGGGTAGATATACTGGAGTTCGGCGAAGATCAGCGGCCCGCGGTTGAGCGGGAAGTTGGTCCCGCTGGCGTTGTTCTTCTGCTGGTCGCCGGTGTTGTTGGTGGCCGGACTGCCGTTGAAGGCGCCGACGAGCAGGGTGACCTCGTTGATCGGGCGGTAGCGAAAGCGGATGCCGGGTGCGCTCAGCGGGTAGGCAGGCCCGCCGCCGGGCAGGTCATAGGACGGCACCACCGGCCAGCCGAACATGGTATTGACGAAGTAGGTGCCGTTCGGGTTGACGATGAACTCCTGGTCGAGGCTCTGCAGGCCGATCTTGATGTCCAGCCGGTCGTCCTCGAGGAACTTCTGCTGATACCAGAACTCCCACAGCCGGGTCGCCCGGTCGGCCTCGATCCCGCTCGCGGTCTGCAGGTTGAGCAGGTTGTCGGCGCTGAAGTTGCGACCGTGGATCTGCAGCGCGCTCATGTTGAACAGGCCGCCATACAGGCCGAAGGCGCGCTGGGTGTCGAGCTGCAGCACGGCTTGGGTCAGCCCGTCATAGGCCGGCCCCTGGTGCACGCCACCGGTCGGGTTGCCGAACACCTCGCTGGTCTCCTGCAACGCGATCGAGATCCCGTACGGGCTGAGCGCGCTCCGCAGGCCGAACATGTCCCCCAGCAGGAAGTTGGACCGCTGCAGGCTGCCGAGCAGGTCCGTCGAGACGCGAGTGCCGTTCTCGGCGTCCTCCGAGCTGATCGGAACGGAGAGCGGCGGTGGCGAGGCGAGGCTAGGGCGGGCTTCGAGCCCGAGCGCCAGGAGGACGGCCGCCGCGGCAGCTAGGGCGCGGCGTTTGGCGGGAAGTTGGCCTGTAATCACATCCCTCATTTCGAACCCGACATCCTCGCCATTGCGACGAGACTGGCTTACATGCGACTCACTCTCAGGTGCAATGGTAATGCGAGTGAGTCGCAAACATTGCGGCGGGTGTGACGCGGGCACAACGGCGCACGAGGCAGCCCGCCGTCGTGCGGGTGTTGGTGGGATGCCAAAGCGCATCCCACCCTACGCCAGTGGCTTCGGAGGCGACGAAACGCGGCCGCTAGCGCAACGTCTCCAGCGCCGCGCGCACCAGCAAGCCATCGGGGCGGCGCAGCTCGTCCACGATCGTGAAGTGGTTGGCGCCCGGCGCCGGGATCAGCGCGCCCGGCAGGTGGGCCGCCGAGCGGGCCGCATGTAGATCCCGGCTGTCCGACACCAGTGGCGGCAGCTCCGCCGTGCCGTAGGTGATCGCCATCGGCTTGGCCACCATCGGCAGCCGTAGCGGCGACAAGGCCACGACCTCCGCGTCGGTTAACTGCAGCTTGTCGTTGAGTTCGGTCTCGCGCATCGGACCCAGCTCGTAGATGCCGGAGATCGCCAGCCCCGCCGTGACCCGGCCATGGCCTACATTCATCGCCGTAAGGTGGCCGCCGGCGGACCAGCCGCTGAGCAGCACCGGGCCGGCCACGCCGTGCTCTGCACCGTGGGCGGCCAGCCAGTCCAGCGCCGCCACGATCTCGCCGTTGATCTCGGCCAGCGTCGCGTCGGGGGCGAGTGTGTAGCCGGGCAGCGCCACCGACCAGCCATGCGCGCGTAGGCCCTCGCCCAAACAGGCAAAGTCCTCCCGCCGGTTGCGTTGCCAGTAGCCGCCATGGATGAACACGAAGCAGGGGGCTGCCGGGTCGAATGCAGGGAACAGGTCCCAGCGCTGCCGCTCCTTCGGGCCGTACGGAAGGTCTAGCCGGCCGTCCCAGGTGGCGCGGCACTGGGCGGAGGCCGCGTTGCGGGCCGCATTCAGCGCCGGGCTGTCCGGCACGTTAGCGACGTTGTTGTAGGCGGCATCGCGCTCCGCCCGGCTCATCCTGCCCCAATCCATCATGCTGCTTCTGCCCTTGCGTGGTCCGAGCGCAGCATAGCACCCAACCGGCGTCGCACCTCGTTGAACTCGGGCGAAGCCACATCGCGCGGCCGGGGCAGCGCGATGCGCTCGTCGGCCACGATGTGGCCCGGCCCCGGCGACATCACGATTACCCGGTCGGCCAGCAGGATCGCCTCCTCGATCGCGTGGGTCACGAACAGCACCGTCAATCGGCGGGCGGCCCAGATGCCGAGCAGCTCGTCCTGCAGGCGCTCGCGCGTCATGGCGTCCAACGCGCCGAACGGCTCGTCCATCAGCAGCAGCTCGGCATCGTTGGCAAGCACGCGGGCGATGGCGACGCGTTGCTTCATGCCGCCCGAGAGCTGGTGGGGGAAGGCGCCGGCGAACCGGGTCAGCCCGACGGTGGCCACGAACTGGTCGGCGATGCGCGCCACCTCGGCCCGGGGCAGGCCCCGCGCCTTGGGACCGAAACCCACGTTGTCGCGCACCGTCAGCCAGGGGAACAGGCCGTAATCCTGGAACACCATGCCGCGGTTCGGGCCCGGCCCGGCGACGGGCTTGCCGCCGACGCTGACCCGGCCGGCGCTCGGCGGCTCAAACCCTGCCACGATGCGCAGCAGGGTGGACTTGCCGCAGCCGGAGGCGCCCAGCAGGCAGATGAACTCGCCCCGGGGGACGGCGAGGTCCGCCCCGCGCAGGGCTTCAACCGTGCCGTAGCGCTTGGCCAGGCCCTCAATCCGGAGCAGCGGCTCAACCATGCGCCGGGTTCCAGCGCAGCAGCCGGCGGCCGAGCGCCTGCACCGCCATGTCCGACAGGAAGCCGAGCGCGCCGATCACGGCCATGCCGGCGACCACCACGTCCGTGCGGGAGAGCTGGCGGGCGTCCATGATCATCGCCCCCAATCCCGTCTGCACGCCCGTCATCTCGCCCACCACGATGACCACCCAGGCGAAGCCCAAGCCGAGGCGCAGCCCGGTGAAGATGCCCGGCAGCGAGGCGGGCAGCACGACGACGGGGAACATGCGGGTGCGGGACACGCCGAGCATGGACGCTGCCTCGAACAGCCGCGGCTCGACGCTGCGGACGGCGAAGATGGTGTTGACCAGGACGGGGAAGAACGCGCCGAGCGCCACCAGGAAGAAGGCGGAGCGGGCGCCCAACCCGAACAGGATCATCGACAGCGGCAGCCAGGCGGTGACCGGGATCGGGCGCAGCAGCTGGAGCAGCGGGTCCAGCAGCGCGCTCGCCAGCCGCAACCGGCCGATCAGCAGGCCGAGCGGCAGCGCGGCCAGGCACGCCAGGGCGAAGGCGCCGTAGACCCGCCCGACCGAGGCCAGGATGTGGGCGGGCAGCCGCCCGCTGAACGCGTCCCCCTCGTCGCCGACGGCGAGGTCCCGCAACGCGCTGACGACATCGCCCGGCGTGGGGATCAGGCCATATTGTGTGTTCCGCGTCGCCAGCCACCAGGCGCCTAGTGCGGCCACCGGCACCAGCAGGCCAAGCAGCCGCCGGGCCCCCGGCAGCGCCGTCGGACGGAGCCGGGGCGGCAGCCGGGCGGCGGCTTCCCTCACGCCTTGGCGACCTCCTCGGAGAAGCGGGTGTCGAAAAAGGTCGCGAAATCCGGCAGGGCGCGGATCTGTTTCAGCACCAGCATCTGGTCGGCGTAAGTCTTGGCCTCGGCGACCATCTCCGGGGTCATCTGCCAGTTCAGCTCCACGTTCGGCGCCGCAGCGTCCACGGCGGGCTTGGACATGCCGAGCTTGGCCACCGTCATCGCCACCATCGCCGCACGGTCGGCCATGGCGTAGGTGCTGGCCTTACGCTGCAACTCCACCATCAGGCGCGCCAGCTCCGGCTTGTGGTCCACCGTGTCCCGGTTGGTCGCCAGGATCATGTTCAGGCTGCCCATCGCGGTGGAATACGGATACTCGACGATCTTGCCGACTCCGCTGGACAAGGATAGCCCCGGCCCGGGTTCGGCGCCTACATAGGCGTCCACGTCACCCCGGGCGAGCGCGGCGTGCATCTCACTGAACGACACGCGGACGGGGGTGATGTCCTTCATCGACAGGCCCTCCATCCGTAGCCGCTCGCCCACGAACACCTCCTGGGTAGAGCCGGGCTGGATCGCGACGCGCTTGCCCCTGAGGTCGGCGAGCGTGTCGATGCCGCTGTTCTTCCCGGCGACGATGGCCATGCCCTTGTTGCAGGCCGAGCCGATGACGACCACGGGCTGATGCGCCGAGGCGCCGAGGATAGCGGCAGCAATGCCGAACGTGCCGAACTCGACGGTGCCGCTGACCAGCGCGTCCTTGCCGTCGGTCGGGCTTTCGAACGGGATGATTTGGATGGTGGTCCCGGCGGGGGCGAATTGCTGGTAGAAATAGGGCGTGATCGAGTGGATCAGCTTCAGCGCGCCCATGCGCACAATAGTTTCGGCACGGGCGTGGCGCAGGATGGCGGGGGCTGCGAGGGCGCCCAGGATAGCGGCGCGGCGGGTCAGGGTCATGCGGATCTCCGGCTTCTTCGCAGGCAATTTGGCTTAGAGAGGCAAGGAAAATGCCCAGGTTTGCATTCTACGGCGGTGACAAAATCGTAACGAGTTGATCGTAGACGTGCCGGACCTGCGGGAAGCCGTGCTGCTCCAAGCCGGCTAGGTAGCTATCCGTGACTGGGCGCAAGCCGTCCTTCCAGGCCGCCAGCGCCGCCGCGTCCGGCTTGATCACCGTCTGGCCCGGCCCGGTGGCACCGGCGCGGACTGGCTCGTCCCACTTGGTCCAGAGCTGCCCGAAGCGGTCCACCAGCGTATCGCCGGACTGGGCGTCGATGGCGGCCTGGATGTCGGGCGGCAGGCTGTCGAAGCGTTGCTGGTTCATCACGACGAAGAACACGGCGGTGTAGAACGGCACGTCGGTGTGGAAGTGCATCGCGGCGTTGAAGCCGGGCAGCGGGTTGCCCCAGTTGGTGATGATGCCGTCGAGTTGCCCGGCGGCGACGGCGGGCATGACGTCGTTCACCTGCAGCAGCGCGGGAACGGCCCCGATCTGGTGGAGTGCCGCGGCCACCGGCTGGTTCGGCGCGCGCATCCGCAGGCCCTGCATGTCCGCCAGCGTGGTGACGGGCTTGCTGGCCGTGTGCACGAGGCCGGGGTTCTGCACGAACAGCGCCAACACCTTGAAGCCGCCGAACTCCGGCCCGAACGCACCCTGCTTGAACAGCGTCCAGAGCGCGCGGGATCCGGTCGCGGCATCGCGGACGAGGAAGGGCAGCTCGATGACGGAGGTACGTGGAAACAGCTCGTTTTCGGCGCCGCGCAGGCCGAGGGCGATGTCCGCGGTGCCGGCGGCGACCTGGGCCGCCTGGTTGCCGACGCCGCCCAGCGGGCTGGTGCCGTCATACAGTTCGACGTGCACCCGGCCGTTGGTGCGGGCCTCGAGTTCTCGGGCCCACGGTTCGGCGAAGTCCCGCGCGAAGAAGCTGGCCGGGCCCAGGAATTGGGTGATCTTCAGCGTGATCGGCGCGGGCTGGGCCAGCGCGGAGCTTGCCACGGTGAGGCAGAGGAGCAGGAGACGTGTCAACATGGCGCACCGTGGCATGAACGGTGCACCATGGAAACGCTTCTGCTACCCCGCTCACGAGGGCGGGCAGTCAACGAGCCGGCTACTCACCCTTGGCGGACGCGTCCTCGTCCATATCCTTGACCACTTCGGCCGGGGCGCTCGGGTCGAGCTTCTTGGCCTCCTTGATCAGCTTGTCCGCCGCTGCATCATCGCCGTCGGTCAGCTTCTCCAGCGCCTGTTCCGTCAGGTCCAGCGCCTTCTCGTGCTTGTCGTCCGCCATGGGGTGGCTCCTTCGTTGTGTCGAGAGAAAAGCGCCAGGGGCCGGGCGGTTGCTACGCGACACCGTATTTGCGGAACCAGGCCAGCATCCGGTCCCACCCGTCCACCGCGGCATCACGCATATAGGTGGGGCGGTAATCGGCGTGGAAGCCGTGCCCGGCGTCCGGATACACCACGATTTCCGCCGTCCCGCCGGCGGCCCGCGCCTTCTCCCCGGCGCGCTGCGCGTCGGCGGACATGATCCCCGGGTCCTTGGCGCCGTAGAGGCCGAGCAGCGGGCAGTGCAGCCGGTCGGCGATGTCGATGGTGTTCTGCGGCTGGATGTCGCTCGGCGTGCCGAGGATCGGACCATACCAGGCCACCGCCGCCTTCAGCGCCGGGTTGTGCGCGTCATACATCCACACGCTGCGGCCGCCGCGGCAGAAGCCGGTGACGCCAAGCCGGTTCGGGTCGCCGCCATTGTCGGCCGCCCATCGGGCGAGCGAGTCCAGGTCGCTCATCACCAGGGCGTCCGGCGCCTTGCTGATCACGTCGCGGATGATGGCATTCGCGTCCGTCATCTTGGACAAGTCGGCGATCCGCGCATACAGCTCTACCGTCACCGCGCAGTAGCCGAGCTTGGCCAGCCGGCGGCAGGTGTCCTTGATGTATTCGTGGATGCCGAAGATCTCCTCGATCACGATCACCGTCGGGAACGGCCCGGCGCCTTGCGGGCGGGCGAAGTAGCCGGGCGACTGGCCGCCCTCCACTGGCACCTGCATCTCCCCCGCCACCAGCCCCGTGCTGTCGGTGTGGACGGCCTGCGCCTCCACCCGCTCGGTCGCGAGCGTGAAGCCGGTAATCAGGCTGGTCATCACGAACCCGCGCCGAGCGAGCGGTGGGGTCAGCAATCCCTGCAAGCCGTCCATCGATACGCTCCCGTCCTGGTTGGTTCAGCCCATCGCCACGCGGAGATTGTCGTCGATTCTGGCGAGGAAGTCCTGCGTGTTCAGGAAGGGCTGCTTCGGCCCGATCAGCATCGCCAGGTCCTTCGTCATGGCGCCACTCTCCACCGTCTCCACGCACACCCGCTCGAGCGTCTCGGCAAAGCGGGTGACCTCCGGCGTCTTGTCGAACCGGCCGCGATAGGCCAGCCCGCGCGTCCAGGCGAAGATGGAGGCGATCGGGTTGGTGCTGGTCTCACGCCCCTTCTGGTGCTCGCGGAAGTGCCGGGTGACGGTGCCGTGGGCGGCCTCGCTCTCCACTGTCTTGCCGTCCGGGCTGAGCAGCACGCTGGTCATCAGGCCGAGGCTGCCGAAGCCCTGGGCCACGATGTCGCTCTGCACGTCGCCGTCGTAGTTCTTGCACGCCCAGACATAGCCGCCTTCCCATTTCAGCGCGCACGCCACCATGTCGTCGATCAGGCGGTGCTCGTAGGTCAGCTTCTGCTTCTCGAACGTGGCCTTGAACTCGGCGTCGAACACCGCCTGGAAGATGTCCTTGAACTGGCCGTCATAGGCCTTGAGGATCGTGTTCTTGGTCGAGAGATAGACCGGGTAGTTACGTGCCAGCCCGTAGTTGAACGATGCGCGGGCGAACCCTTCAATCGACTTGTTGGTGTTGTGCATGCCCATGGCCACACCCGGGCCCTTGAAGTCGAACACGTCCATCTCGACCGGCTTGCCGCCCTCTGGATGGTACACCAGCGTGACCTTGCCTGGCCCGGGGATCTTGGTCTCGGTGGCGCGGTAGATGTCGCCGTAGGCGTGGCGCCCGATCACGATCGGCTGCGACCAGTGCGGCACCAGGCGCGGCACGTTGCTGCAGATGATCGGCTCGCGGAAGATCGTGCCGTCCAGGATGTTGCGGATGGTGCCGTTCGGGCTGCGCCACATCTTCTTCAGCTTGAACTCCTCCACCCGCGCCTCGTCCGGGGTGATGGTCGCGCACTTCACGCCGACGCCGAACTCCTTGGTCGCGTTGGCGGCGTCGATGGTGACCTGGTCGTCGGTCTTGTCGCGGTATTCCATCCCTAGGTCGAAATAACGCAGGTCGATGTCGAGATACGGGAGGATAAGCTTGTCCTTGATGAAGCCCCAGATGATCCGGGTCATTTCATCACCGTCCATCTCAACGACGGGGGTCTTCACCTTGATCTTGGCCATTCTCATCCTTGGGATCGCTGCTGGTCCCCCGGTCCCGGGGGCAACGGACCATCGCACCGGGGACACGGCCCGGCAAGCCAGCGCGCGGACGGTGGAAATCTCTCGCCCCAAGCACCGCTTCGGCGCTAATGAGGAGGCGGAAAACATGTTTTGATACGTATCGGAACTTCGGGACAGATCAAGCTTGGCGCTCTCAAGCTCGCGATCGTGGCCTTCGCGCTCGTCCTGGCCTTGGTGGCTTGGATGGCGGTGCTGGTCGTCACCGACGTGGACCAGGATCAGCAGCTGCGCCAGGCCGAGGCTCGCGCCGGCAATCTCGCCTTGGTGTTCGAGGAGCAGATTTACCGGCAGATCCTCTCCATCGACCAGGCGCTGCGCTCGGTGAAGCTGGACTGGGAGCGCGACCCGAACGGGTTCGACCTCGGCTCCATTCCACGCCGGGCGAGCTCCCTGTCGGACACGGTCTCGCAACTCATGCTCGTCGACGCGCATGGCCGGGTGGTGGCGGGCAGCCGGCGGGACACCGCCGACACCGACCTGTCCGCCCGCAAGTTCTTCACCACGCACCGCAGCAACGACAGCCTCGGCTTCCTGAACACCGGGCCTTACCAGATGAACGGCGAGTGGTTCCTCAACATCTCCCGCCGGCTGAACCGGGCCGGCGGCGTGTTCGCCGGCGCGATTGTAGCGAGCTACGACCTCAACTCGCTGATGCGCGACATGGCCCAGGCCGATCTCGGGCCGCGCGGGATGATCATGCTGGTCGGCCGGGATGGCGTGGTTCGCGCGATTTCGCTACGCGGCGTGCAGGACCCGGGGACCGACATATCGAACGGCGCGCTGTTCAAGACGATGTTCGAGGAGGGTGCCACCAGTTGGGCGGGGCCGTCCGGAAACGACAAGGATGTTCGCATCCATGCCTGGCGGCCGATCCCGGGCCAGGACATGACGCTGGTGGTCGGCCTGGACAAGGCGGCCTCGCTCGCCGGCTCCGAGGTGCGCCGGCGCCAGGCTCTGCTAGGCGCCACCGCGGTGACGCTGCTGGTCCTGATCCTGGCGCTCGCGATCGGGTCCATGATCGCCGCCGCCGCCGCCCGCGAGCAGCGCCTGGCACAGGACCGCGCCGTGCTGGAGGCTGCCAACCTGCAGCTTGCACGCGCCCGGGAGCGGGCGGACGAGAAGAGCCTGCAACTCGGCATGACGCTGGCCGGCATGTCGGACGGCATCTCCATGTTCAACGCCGACCTCACGCTGGTGCAATGGAACGCGCAATGCGTCGGCCTGCTCGGCCTCCCGCCGGACGCGTTGCGGGTCGGCATGCCGAAGGAGGAGATCCTGCGGGCCCAGGCGCAGGCGGGCGAGTTTGGGCCGATCGAAGTGGAAACCGAGGTCGCGCGCCAGATGGCCGCGATCTATCGGCGGGAGTGGCCTCCGGTTAGTACCTTGACGCGCCCCAACGGCACGGTGGTGGAGCTGCGGCGTACGTTGCTGCCGGATGGCGGGATCGTGACGCTGTACAGCGACATCACCGCGCGTAAGCAGGCCGAGGATGCGCAGGCGCGTGCGCGCGAGCAGGCAGAGATCGCGGCGCAAGAGAAGTCCCGCTTCGTAGCCATCGTCAGCCACGAGATCCGCACGCCGCTGAACGTGGCGCTGAATTCGCTCGTCCTGTTGGACCAATCCAGCCTGACGTCGGCGCAGCGCCAATTGGTCGAGACCGGGCTGGCGGCGGGTGAGTCGCTGCTCGGCCTGCTGAACGACATACTGGACTTGTCGCGCATGCAGGTCGGCCGGATGCAGCTGCGCCCGGCGCCCTTCATGGTGCGCCCGTTGATGGAGGGCGTGGCGGACCTGTTCCGCTACCAGGCGGAGGAGCGAGGGGTCGAGCTGTCGGTCCACGTGGCGCAAGGCGTGCCGGACCGGCTAGTAACCGATTCCGGGCGGCTGCGGCAGGCGTTGATGAATCTGGTGAACAACGCCGCCAAGTTCGCCGAGCCCGGTCCGGCCTCCATCCGCGTCGGCTTCTCGACCCTGGACGGCGAGCCGGTGCTGCGTTTCGCGGTGCGCGATTGCGGCCCGGAGATCCCCGACCTCGATCGGGCGCGGCTGTTCCGCCCGTTTTCCCAGCTGGAGCGGCAAGGCAGCGGCGGCACCGGCCTGGGCCTGGCGATCTGCCAGTTGCTGGCCAACTTGCTGGGCGGGCAGATCGGCTGCGACCCGACCGGGCAGGGTGGCAAAGAGTTCTGGCTCACTTTGCCGGCCGACGTGCTGGACGTGCCGGCCGATTGGGCGCCCAACCCGTCCTCCAAGATGATGCCGGACTGGCTGCCGCGCACCCGGGTGCTGCTGGTGGAGGATGTGCCGGCCAACCAGATGATCGTCGCCACCGTGCTCCGCCGCGACGGTCATATGGTGGACGTGGCCAGTTCGGGGCTGGAGGCGCTGGCGAAGGTGCAATTCGGCGCCTACGACATCGTCTTCCTCGACATCTACATGCCCGGCATCGATGGCCTGGAGACGGCGCGGCGCATCCGGGCGATGCCGGGCCAGACCGTGACGCTGCCCATCGTGGCGCTGACCGCCAACGTGTCGGGGCTGGACCGGGCGGACTACATCGCGGCGGGGATGGACGATTTGGTGCCGAAACCGGTCGAGCGGGCGACGCTGCTGGCAGCGATCGCGCGGCACGTGTGGGCCGGCCGCCGGGGTTGCCCGTCGATCCCGCGTCGCATCCCAGACGCCGCCAAGCCGGCCGTCCTACCCCGCCCGCCCGAGGCGGTAGACCTTACGCGCGTTGCCTCCTGGCGCACCGGGCTGCCGGCCCCCGTGTGCGACGCCCTGTTTGCCGATTGCATCCGCCAGTTGCGCAACATGCTGCCCGATCTTCACGGGGCGATCGAGCGCCAGGACAAGCCGGCCTTGAAGCGCGTGACACATGCGATGATGGGAGTGGCCGGAAATTATGGCCTGGCCGGGTTGGAGGCAGCGCTCCGCGCGCTCGGCAACCGCGATCCGGAGGGATTGGACCATGAGGTCGAGGTCGATAGGGTGACAACCGAGATCGACCGGGCGGAGGAGGCGGTCCGCTCGTTGCCCGCAGCCCAGGCGGCTTAGCCGCGTGTTGGCGTGGCGGCGGTTTGCCCGCACCATGCCGCGATGACCCCCCGAGTCTACCTCGCCGGCCCCGACGTGTTCCTGCCCGATCCGGCGGGCCGGGCAGCCGCGCTCAAGCGCATTTGCACGCGCCATGGGCTGCTCGGCATCTCGCCGCTCGACCTGCTACCGGGGGACGGGGCGGGGGCCGACGCCCCGTCCATCGCACGGCGGAACGAAAGCCATATCCGCTGGTGTGACGCCGTGCTCGCCAACCTTACGCCCTTCCGCGGGCCGGGGGCCGATGCGGGTACCGTCTATGAAGTCGGCTACGCCCGGGCGCTCGGCCGGCCCGTGTTCGGGTATGCTTGCGCGGCGGGGGATTATGCATCCCGTGTGCGGGCGATACCAGGTGCCGCGGCGGAGCGGGACGCGGACGGGCTGGCCATCGAGGATTTCGGACTGTTCGAGAACCTGATGATTAGCTGCGGCATCGAGGCAGGCGGCGGGTTCATCCTGGCGGAGGCGGTTGCGGAGCCTTGGGCGGATCTGGCCGTGTTCGAGCGTTGCGCTTCGCAGGCGGCTGCGGTGTTGCGCGGGGTGATGCAGCCGGCTTAGGCGGCGTAAGGTTGGGGCTCTGCCCGAACCCCGCCAGAGGACAGTCGTCTTTTGGACACCTGGATGCGGGGTGTTCTACTGCGTCAGCCTGCTCCGCAAAGTTCGTTGACGCACACCACCCGCCATCCTGCCGCCTGCCGCTCGAGCCGGGTCAGCGACAGGTTCTGGACGGAGAAGTGCAGTGCGCTGTCAGCCATGATGCCGGTCGCGTGCGCCACCGCAGCCCGGATGGCGCCGCCATGGCTGACCACGACGACGTCCTGCCCGGCCTGCGCCCCGGCCAGCCGTTCCATCGCGTGGCCAACCCGCACGATCACGTCCGCCATGCTCTCGCCCCCGGGTGGCAGCTCCTCGCCGCCAAGCGGCCAGAACGCGTGTGCTGGCAGTTGCAGCTTCGGCGGCAGTTGCGCGTGGGGCAGGCCGTGCCACTCGCCGAGGTCCTGCTCGATCAGCTCCGGCTCGACGGTGGGCGTTTGCCGTGGGTAGCCGTTGCGGAACAAGGCCTCCGCGGTCAACGCCGTGCGGGACAGGGGCGTGGTGACCCATACCGCCGGCCGGGGCAGGCGAGCGGCGAGCGCGCGATACATCGGCACGTCCGCCACCAGGGCCTCGGGGCAGAGCGGCACATCCATCGTGCCGTACAACATCGCGCGGGCGTTTTCCTCCACGAGGGCGTGGCGGATCAGCCAGAACCGGGTCGTCTCCAAACTACTCTCCGATGTTCAACAGGGCGCCGCCCTGGCGCGCGTGGCGGAATTGCCCGGCGAACACCAGGAGCGCCCCCGCCATCCAGATGGCATTGAGCCCGAAGGCCCAGGCGAGGTGGTCCCACCGCACCACGCCGGTTTCGAGGGCCGCCCGCATGCCCTCGAACACGTGGGCGGAGGGCAAGGCGAGTGCCAGCGGCTGGACCACCGCCGGCAGCACCGCGACCGGGTAGAACACGGCGGAGAACGGCGTGAGGCCGAACAGCACCGACCAGGCCAGCGCCTCGGCCCCGGCACCATGACGCAGGATAAGCGACAGCACGAACAACGACACCCACCAGCCCATGATCATCAGGTTGGCGAAGAACAGCACGACGACGGGGCCGAGGGCGAACAGGTCGAACGCATACAGCACCCAGGCCAGCAGGATCGCCGGCAACACCCCCGTGACCATGCGCACGGCCGAGACGCAGACCAATGCCGCCAGCATCTCCCACGGCCGTAGCGGGCTGACGAAGACATGGGCCAGGTTGCGGGACCAAATCTCCTCGAGGAAGGAGATCGCAACGCCCATCTGGCTGCGCAGCGCGACTTCCCACAGCAGCACGCCGCCGAGCAGGGCACCGGCTGCCACCGCCACCGGGGCGTTCGCCTGCCCGGCGATATAGGAGGCAGTGAAGCCCCAGATCAGCATCTGCAACGCCGGCCAGTAGGCCAACTCCAGCAGGCGCGGCCATGAGCGGCGGTAGAGGGCGAGGTGCCGGTAGACCAGGCCCCAGATGCGGCGGGCGGCTCCGTTCATGCCCCGGCTGGCCGTATCGTCATGCCGCGTGCCGGTCCCGGGCAATGTCGAGGAAGACCGCTTCCATGTCGTCACGCTGGTAGCGGGTCAGCAGCTCGGCCGGGGTGCCGCGGTCTACCACGCGGCCTTGCTTGAGCATCAGCACGTGGGAACACAGCCGCTCCACCTCGGCCATGTTGTGGCTGGCAAGCAGGATCGTGCAGCCACTGCCGGCCTGGTAACGCTCCAGCCAACTCCGCACCCAATCGCCGGTATCCGGGTCGAGGCTTGCGGTCGGCTCGTCCAGCAGCAGCACGTCCGGCTTGTTGATCAGTGACTTGGCGAGGGCGACGCGGGTTTTCTGCCCGGCGGAGAGCTGGCCGGCGGGGCGGTGGAGAAAGGGACCCAGTTCCAGCTCGTCACCGAGTTCGGCGATGCGCCGCTCGAGCTTCGGGACGCTGTAGAGATGGCCATACATCCGCAGGTTCTCGGCAACCGAGAGGCGGCCGGGCAGTGCCACGTAGGGGGAGGAGAAGTTCATCCGGGCCAGGGCGGCGAAGCGGTCCCGCGCCATGTCCCGGCCGAGCACGGTGATGGTGCCGGCGGTGGGGATCAGCAGGCCGAGCAGCATGGAGATCGTTGTCGTCTTGCCGGCGCCATTGCCGCCAAGTAGCCCGATCGTCTGCCCCCGGCCCACGCGGAAGGACAGCCCATCGACAGCGGTCATGGCGCCGTAACGCTTCGTCAGCCCCTCGACCCGGATTGCATCCATGCAGGAGCCATTAGGCCGCCATCCGGCCATCAACAAGGTCGCGCGCCGCCGCGCCGGGGCAACAAGGTCGCGCGCCGCCGCGCCGGGGAGCCTGCGTCTCATACCAGCGCGGCTTCGCTGGCGGCGGGGCCGGTGAACAGCCGGATGCCGCCCGCCAGTCCCCAGGCGACCGCATCCTGTGTGTCGCAGCCGGTGAGCACGACGCGGTCCGGTTCCGTCAGCAAGGCGTCGCACTCGGATGGTAGGGTGGGTGACCACGCGACGGCGACGTGGTCGAACTCCGGTAGGGCTGGGGCCAGGACGCCCAGCAGGCCGGCTGCTTCGATGCGCAGCAGCACGCGGTAGCCGCGGGCCCGGGCGAAGCCGGTAGCGAAGGCGAAGCAGCGCGCGTCGGCCACGATGTCCGCCGGGGACAGGGCCAAGATGGTCCGGCTGCGCAATGGCGGTGGCAGGGCCGCGTCGAACCGGAGGAAGTCCGGGCTGAGCAGGCTTGCGATGTTCAGGCCGACGGAGAACGGGCCCGCTGCGGCCAGCTCGCCTGGGCTGGCCAGCAGCGACAGCATCCTGCGGTCCAGCGTCCGGGTCAGCCGACGGAACAGCCAGGGTTCGGCCTGCAGATCATAGCCCGGAGCCAATTCGTCCGTGAGTTCCTCGATCGACAGGCCGCGATCCTCCCAGGCAAGGGCGGAGCGGATGCCGTCGATCCGCCACACGGCCCGGCGCCGGGCGAACCGGGTCACGTCCGCCTGGGCAAGGCAGCCTTCGAGCAAGGCGAGGAACGGCGGATCAAGCGGCAAGGGTGGCCGGCCCGGGACGACCGCCTCCGCCGCCTGCCGCATCTCGCGCGCGAAGGTATCGAGCAGCAGATCCCCCGTGTCCGGTAGGTCATACAGCGCGATCAGGTCCGAGAGCGGCGGCGTGCCCGGCGCCGGATCCATCAACAGGTGCTCTAGCGCGTCAATCACGTCCAGCAGTGCCATGTCCGCCTCGCCGCGCCAGACGACGGCCAGGCTGGGCCCTGGCAGATGGAATAGCTCCGCGCGGGGCAGGCGCAACATCGGGGCGAGTGCCGCTTCGGCCAGGCGGACATGATGGGGCCGGGTCAGCGAGATCGGCAACCGGTCCACCCGCAACACCAGGGCCTGCCGTGCGACCCCCGCTGTCGCGCAGCTCGCGACCAGGGCGGCAAGGCGGTCGAACCCTTCGCGTTTCACATCACCGCCTCCGGCGCGGCCCGATCCGGACGCCAGTGCAGCTGACCGCCAAGCCGGGCGAGGTCGAGGCAGCCATGCTGCCCCCCCTCGTCGCTCGCGGCCGCGCGGTCGATGCATTGCCGCAATGTGCAGGCAGCGGCATGCGGGCAGCCGCGGAGACGGTCCGCGGTCAGCATCAAATCCACTTGGCGGCCCTGGAAGCAGGCGATGCCCCGGCCCAGCCCCCAGACCAGCGCCGCCTCCGTTTCCGCGCGGTAGACCACGACCCGGTCCGGCCCGAGCACCTCCAGCGCACGCCGGAGCCGCCGTTGCTCGCGGGCCGGCAGCGCCGGGATCAGCGGCGACCATTCCAGCTTCAGCAAGTCCGGCTGCAAGGCTGCCGGGTCACACTGCAGCAGGGCGCCGTGGTCAGCGCCATCAAGCGCGACGGTGCAGCCACCCTCTTGCAGCCTCGTCCGCATCTCCTGGAACAGCCGGATGTCGGCAATGGCTTCGGCGAGTGCGATCTCTACCCCGAGCAGGATTTTGGCCCGCCGTGCGGCATCCCGCACGGCGGCAAATCCGGGCGACGCGATCAAGGCGAGCGGCACGTTGATGTGCAGCGCCAGCGTGCCCGACAGCCCAGCCTCGGCGAGAGACGCCAGCATGCGGCCATTGAGTTGACCGGCGATGTAGCGGAACAGATAAGGGTCGGCCCTGGAAGGCACCTGCAAGCCGATCCGCGCCTCGATTGCGGAGAGCGAGACACTCAGCTCCTGGAACATATCCGTCATCCGGCTGCCCTGGATGCGCACAGCCGTCTGACGCCGTACGAACTCACCATACCGCGCAGACGCCAGCAACGTGTCGATCGCAGCGATCGCGCCGAGCGGAGGCGGCAAATCCTCCGCCGGGGCGGCCTCTCCAGCAAAGCCGGCAAACTCCAGCCGGACGCTAGCCTCGTCGGCGGGAAGCGACCAGATGCCGAGCAGGTGCTGGTCGCTCGGCGCCTCGGTCCGGAACAGCCGCATCAGTGCGGCACCCAGGGAGGCGACCGGCTCCGGCCCGGCGATCAGCACCAAATCGCCGTTCTTGCAGGGGAATACCTGGCCGCCGCCCTGCTGCACCGTGTCGTCGAACAGGCAGCGGGCGATGCGGCTGTGATAGGGTTGAGGGCCGGACGGTTGCAGGCGGGAGAGGCAGAGCCGTAGGACGGAGGCGGCGTGCCCCGACCGCAACACCCGGTCCAGCGCGCGTTCTGCCGGTGTTTCCAACGAGGCCGAGCCGGCGAGGAACACCCTGCTGCGGCCGTTACCCGATCGACCCGCCGCCCAATCGCCCGTCCCGGTCACGCCCACACCCCTCGCTCCCTGCTTGCGGCGGGCCTAGGATGGACGGTGATGGTTAA
Organism: uncultured Acetobacteraceae bacterium; assembly: GCA_964235545.1. Lineage (GTDB taxonomy): Bacteria > Pseudomonadota > Alphaproteobacteria > Acetobacterales > Acetobacteraceae > LMUY01. The sequence goes on along the minus strand of CAXSEG010000042.1, from coordinate 622 downwards.
GAGAACACTAACGCAGTCCGCGCCGGGCTGGATCGCACCTGGCGGCCGGGTCTACGCGATCGGCGACATCCATGGCTGCGCCGGACGGCTGGCGGAGTTGCACCGACTGATCGCGGCTGACCTTGCGGCGAGTGCGGTGGTGCGTCCCTTGCTGGTCCATGTCGGCGACTACATCGACCGCGGACCGGATTCGGCCACCGTCGTCGGCATGCTGGCAGGCGGCCCCGTGCTGCCGGGCGTGCCGATGGTCAACCTGCGCGGCAATCATGAGCAGATGATGCTGGAGGCGTTGACCGGCGACCCGGACAAGATCGCCCATTGGCTTGACAACAATGCCGAGGTAACGCTGCGCAGCTGGGGCACGTCTGCCCGCCGACCCGTGGAAGAATGGCGCGCGGCGCTGACCAGCCGAGAGTGGGCCTTCCTGACCGGTCTGGTGCTGCATCACGCGCTGGATGGTTATCTGTTCGTGCATGCCGGGATCCGCCCTGGCATCGGCCTGGCACAGCAAACCGAGGAGGACTTGCTGTGGATCCGCGAGGAGTTCCTCGACTGGAAGCGTCCGTTCCTGCCGGGACAGCCGGACGTGGCGGTGGTGCATGGGCATACGCCGAAGGCCCGG
>CAXSEG010000041.1:0-19565 GCA_964235545.1 uncultured Acetobacteraceae bacterium | reverse complement strand
GCCCCTCGACCTCCAGCACGCGCTGGATCACGAACATCACGTCCGGCCGGCCGGCGTCGTACTCGTCGAACACCAGGGCGCAGGCATGCTGCAGGGCCCAGGGCAGGATGCCCTCGCGGAACTCGGTGATCTGCTTGCCGTCGCGCACCACGATAGCGTCCTTGCCGATCAGGTCGATGCGGCTGATGTGGCTGTCGAGGTTAACGCGGATGCAGGGCCAGTTCAGCCGAGCCGCGATCTGCTCGATATGGGTGGACTTGCCGGTGCCATGATAGCCCTGGACCATCACCCGGCGGTTGAAGGCGAAGCCCGCCAGGATGGCCACCGTCGTCTCGCGGTCGAACCGGTAGGTATTGTCAATGTCCGGCACGTGCTCGGTGCGCACGGAGAAGGCCGGCACGTCCATATCATGGTCGATGCCGAAGACATCGCGCGCGCGAACGGTGGTGTCCGGCCCGTCGATGGCGGAGGTCGGGAGGGGACGGGAGTCCGCGAGGGCGGCGACGTTGGTCATCAGCAGTGGTTATCCTCGGACAGATGCGGACTGGACACGAAATTAGCGGCGGGGTGGGGCGCGCGCTAGCCCGCGGCCGCCATGGGGGGCAATTCGACTGTGAGATGGTGGCGAACGGCGGCATAGGCGAGGTTTATCGTCTTCAACCGCTCCTCCGCCGCCCGGTCACCGCCGTTGGCGTCGGGGTGGTGACGCTTGGCGAGTTCCTTGTAGCGCGATTTCACGGCATCCAGCGACACGGGCCATTCAAGTCCGAGGGTGCTGAGTGGTTCCCGCAACTCGGTCGGCGCGGCCGGGCCGGTGGGCTCGGCACGGCGGGTGCGGTGCGCGGCCAGGCCCTCGAGCGGGTCACGCAAGACGTCCTCGTTCAGGAACTTGGCGCCGAGGCGACCGAGCGGCCAGGTGGGCCGTTGCCACTGGGTATCCGCCCGGGTTTGCGCCTCGATCTGGCCCGGCGTCATGCCTTTGTAAAAATCCCAGGTCGCGTTGTAGGCACGGACGTGCTCAAGGCAATACCACCAGTATTCACTGAGCGAACTGCGCGATTTCGGCGCGCGGTATTCGCCCTGGCAGGAGCAGCCGGGATAGTCGCAGGGCCGGCCTGGCGCATCCGGATCGGGCGCGTAGGCCCGAGGTCGCGGTGTGCGTCGGGTCATTGGCCTTTATGTGCGCCCACGGGCGAGCGGGGCAAGCCCCAGCGCGCCGCGTGAGTGGCGCACCGGCGCCCGGTTTTTACCCCTGTCGGGCCCAAGCCGGGTCGTTGGCAGGACTGCACACCCTACACACTGAACCCAATGGCGTAACGCGCGTAAGCGCTCCACAATTCGGCTTTCGGAACAAAGGTTCGGTAACTGCCTTATGACATCCCGACACGAGCGGCTGCATGCCGCGCTCACGGCTGCATTCGCGCCGACGATGCTCGACATCAGCGACGACAGCGCCCGCCATGCCGGACACCAGGGTGCGACGCCCGGCGGTGAGACGCATTATACCGTACGGATGGTATCCAGCGCGTTCGCCGGGCAGAGCCGGCTGGCGCGGTCCCGGGCGGTCCATCAGGTGCTCGATGGGGAGTTCCGGGATGGGTTGCACGCACTCTCGCTGGTGCTGCAGTCTCCGACTGAGGCATGACGGCGTATGACGACCTAACGATCAGTCTCAAAAAAGATATGAAGGTTACAATTCTAGGTTGTCATTTCTGGAACAATCTGTTAACAAAGCGTTAAGCGCAATATCTTTGGACGGATGCTGGTGGATGCAAAGTCGTCTCGTTAACCGAAACATCATCGCCGTCCGTGGGCGATCCTCTATGCGGCTCGAACCGGAAATCTGGGATGCGCTGCAGGAGATTTGCAAACGGGAGAAGGTTGCCCTCGGCGACCTGGTCCAGCGAGTCGAGGGTAAGACGGGCGAGGGCGGGCGGACAAGCGCCATCCGGGTTTACGCGTTCGACTATTTTCGGGCTGCGGCGACGGAGGCCGGTCACCAGGCTGCGGGGCATGGACGGATCGACTGACCGCCCGTTGACCCCGCTTGCGCCCGAGACCGTGAACCGGGAGGTTGCGGGCGGATGAGCACCCAACTCGAAACCGTGTCCGTCACCGTGCCCGAGACTGCGCTCGAGCCGTTTGAGGCGGCACTCGGCTTGGCCTGTCGCACGGTCGGTTTGTTCCTCACCGACGAGGAGCAGCGTATCTGGACGGTGGAAGGGGTGAAGCTGACGGGGCAGGGCGAGGCGGACCTTGCCGCCGGCCTGGCCCTCGCCGCCATGCTCACGGGACAATCGCCACCCTTGCAGCGCCGGCCGACGGCGGCGGGTGGCTGGCTGGCGCGGACGCAATCCTCCTTTCCGGAGCAGCGGGTCGGCCGGCGGTTCGCGATCCGGGGGACCCACCTGCCGCCGGCCCAGGTGACGGGCCGGATCACCTTGGTGCTCGATGCCGGCGTCGCGTTTGGATCGGGCGAGCACAGCTCGACCCGGGGGTGCCTACGGGCGCTTGAGCAGGTCGTCTTGCGCCGGCCCCGCCGGGTCCTCGATCTCGGGTGCGGATCCGGCATCCTGGGCATGGCGGCGTGCAAGCTGCTGCACCGGACCGTGCTCGCCACCGACATCGACGGCTGGTCGGTGCGCGTGGCGCGCGAGAACGTGGCCGCGAACGGATTGCGGGGGCGGATGCGGTGCCGGGTCGCGGCGGGGTGGCAACCCCCGGCGCGGGCGGGCGGGCCGTACGATCTAGTGTTCGCCAATATCCTGGCGCGGCCGCTCTGCGCGATGGCAACCGATCTGGCCGCCAACTTGGCGCCTGGCGGAACCGCGATCTTGGCGGGGCTGCTCGCGAGCCAGGCGCGGATGGTGCTTGTTGCCCACCGGCGTGCGGGCCTGGTGCTGGAGCGTGTGGTGCATGAGGCCGCGTGGGCGACGCTTATGCTCCGTAAGCCGGCTGCCGGCCGGTGAGTGCCCGGCCGGCAGGTCCGTCAGCGGCGGCGGGCCATGCCCGGCTGGAAGATCAGCGGAAGCTCGCTCCGGCTCAAGCCGATATCGGCCAACTCGCGGTCGGACAGGCTACTCAGTTCCGACAGCACGCGCTGACGCTCGAAATAGGCGATGACGTGGCCGAGCAGGCGCCAGAGACTGCCACGGCGCTGGCCGCGCGCATCGGCATAATGCTCCGGATAGCTGATCCGGTTAGCCGGCAGGAGGGCCAACTCCTCCTTAGACGTGTAGGCGTTCATAATAGTGCGTCCCAAATCTTCCGCGGCGGATTGCGGAGGCCACCGACGATGGCTTCCTTCCGTCCGCTGCAATGCAACATGGGCGCGGATGGCGAAGGCAACCTGCGGCAAGCTCGGCCGCCAGCCATGTTTCCGTTGCATGGCTGTTTGAACAGGCATGTGGAACTATGATGACAGCCGATCGGGTTCGTGCGTTGCGGGATAGCTTGCGGACGCTCGGCGTGGACGGTTTCGTCGTTCCGCGGGCCGACGAATACCTCGGCGAATACGTTCCGCCGCACGCCGAGCGTCTGGCCTGGCTCACCGGCTTCACCGGCAGCGCCGGGCTCGCGGTCGTGCTGCTGCAGGAGGCGGCGGTGTTCACCGATGGCCGCTATGTCCTGCAGCTGGCGCAACAGACCGATGCCGCGGTGTTCCAGCATCTGCACATCATCGAGACGCCGCCGCCCGGCTGGGTGGCGAGCCGGGCCAAGCGTCTCGGTTACGACCCGTGGCTGATGAGCGCCGAGGCGGTTGCGCGCTACGGTGCGGCGGGGCTCGCCATGGTGCCGCTCTCGCCCAACCCGATCGATGCGTTGTGGGAGGGCAGACCGCCGGCCCCGGTGGCGCCGGCCGTACCGCATGCGCTGGCGCTCGCCGGGCTGTCGTCGCAGGACAAGCGCGACGCCATCGCCGCCCAGCTTCGGCAGGCCGGGCAGGATGCCTGCGTGCTGACCGATCCGCCGAGCATCAACTGGCTGCTCAACCTGCGGGGTGGCGACGTGGCGTTCACGCCCGTGGCGCTGGCGTTCGCCGTGCTGCATGCCGATGCCCGGACGGATCTGTTCATCGATGCGGCCAAGCTGGACGCCGATGCGCGTGCCTGGCTCGGCAACGGCGTTGCGTGCCACGCGCCGGACCGGTTCGCGGCGTCCTTGGCGGGGTTGGCGGGCCGTATTATCAGGGTGGACCCGGCCGGGTCGCCCGCCGCCATCGGCCAGATCCTGCGGGAGGGCGGGGCGGTGGTGGTTGACGGTACCAACCCCTGCCTGCTGCCGAAGGCGTGCAAGAACGCGGTCGAGCAGGAGGGCGCCCGGGCGGCGCACCGGCGGGACGGGGTCGCCGTCGCGCGCTTTCTGCAGTGGCTGGAGGGGGCGCGGGGCGAGACAGAGGCTTCGGCCGCCGCGCGGCTGCTGGCATTCCGGCGGGAGGTCGCGGGCTTCCGGGAGGAGAGCTTTCCGGCGATTTCCGGCGCGGGCGAGCATGGTGCGGTGATCCACTACCGGGTCACCCCGGAGAGCGACCGCCCGATCCGCCCCGATGAGGTCTACCTGATCGACAGCGGCGGCCAGTTCGATGACGGCACTACGGACATCACCCGGACGGTCTGGACCGGCCCCGGCACGCCGCCGGCGGAGCTGCGCTTCCGGTTCACGCAGGTTTTGCGCGGCAACATCGCGCTGGCGCTGACGGTGTTCCCGCACGGTGTCGCCGGCCCCCACTTGGACGCGATCGCCCGGCGCCCGCTCTGGTCGGCGGGGTTGGACTACGATCACGGCACTGGGCACGGCGTCGGCAGCTATCTCTCGGTGCATGAGGGCCCGGTCAGCGTGTCCCGGGCCGGCGGGCCGGTGCCGATCGCGGCGGGGATGATCCTGTCCAACGAGCCCGGCTACTACCAGCCCGGCGCGTATGGCATCCGGCTGGAGACGTTGTTGCTCGTGCAGCCGGCCGCGGTCGGGGCGGTGAAGCCGTTCCTGCGGTTCGAGGTGCTGACCCTGGCCCCGTTCGATCGGCGACTGATCGACCCGGCGTTGCTGGAGCCGGCCGAGCGGGCCTGGCTGGACGCGTACCACGCCCGCGTGGCGGCGGCGCTGAGCGGGCAGGCCGGGCCGGACTTCGATGCCTGGTTGCAGGCGGCCTGTCGCCCGCTCGGCACGGGTCTAGGCAAGTCAACGCGCTAGCGAACCGACCTCAGATTCCACTTTCGCGTTAACACATTGTCCGCCCGAGTCGTGGCATTGTCCGGGTGCTGACAAGGAGTGGCGGCGATGGTGGATGGAGCGACGATGCGGGCGTTGAACGCCTGGTGCGGCCGGCGGGAGTTGATCTGGTCGGCCCCGTCCGGCGGCCGCCCGGTGATGACGCTGCGTCCTCTGCACGCGGGGCGGCCGTGGCAGGGCCGGGTTCTGGTGCTGGACGGGCCGGAGTTCAGGTTGGAGAATGAGCGGGGGGAGACGCTGGCCAGCGCCTCCGACTTACCGGCGTTGCTCGATGCGGTGGATGGCGGGGTCGGCGAGCCGGCGCAGGCCGACCCGGGGTCAGCCGGCTGGCTTGGCCGGCACCGTGCCGGGCTGACCGCCCTGGTCGTTTGACGTAGCCGGGCGAACACCCAGGATGTGCGCGATGGCGTAGGTCAGGTCGGGGCGATTTAGCGTGTAGAAGTGGAACTCGTCCACCCCGTTGGCCTGCAGCAGGCGCACCTGCTCCGCCGCGACCACGGCCGCGACCATGCGGCGGATCTCGGCATCCTCCTCCAGGCCCTGGAACAGCCCGGCGAGCCAGTCGGGGACCGACGTGCCGCACATGGCGCTGAACTTGGCGGCCTGGGCGAAGTTGGAGACGGGCATGATCCCCGGCACCAGCGGCGCCGTGATGCCGGCGGCCAGTGCGCGGTCCAGGAAGTTGAGGAACAGCCCTGGATCGAAGAAATACTGCGTGATCGCCCGCGTGGCTCCTGCGTCGAGCTTGCGCTTGAGGTTGTCCAGGTCGTGCTCGGCGGTGACGGCGCCGGGATGAGTTTCGGGGTAGGCCGCGACGGAGATCTCGAAATCGGCGATCCGCTTCAGGCCGGCCACCAGGTCGCTCGCGTAGGCATAGCCATCGGGGTGGGGTGTGTAGGGCTCGCCGGCAGGGGCATCCCCGCGGAGGGCCACGATGTGGCGCACGCCGGCGTCCCAGTATTGCCGGGCCACGTCGTCCACCTCGCCGCGGCTGGCGCCGATGCAGGTCAGGTGAGCGGCCGGCGTAAGCGTCGTCTCGGCCACGATACGGCTGACGGTGGCGTGGGTGCGCTCCTGCGTCGTGCCGCCGGCCCCGTAGGTGACGGAGACGAAGCGCGGAGCCAGCCGCTCAAGCCGGCGGATGCAGGCCCAGAGCTGGCCCTCCAGCGCATCGGTGCGGGGCGGAAAGAACTCGAACGACAGCGCCGGCGGCGTGCCGCCATGACCCGGTGCGGGCAGCGCGCCGAAGCGCGGGCCGGTCAGCCAGCGCTCGAGGGTCGGTTGCGGCGTGTGCATCGCGGTGAGTTGGTTCATCGTTAACCCAATCTGTGTATCCTCGCTGCAACGCAAGGGCGGCAGCATGGCAGCCAGCGGCAACCGGGTGGCCCGGTGCTCGGTTGTGCCCGCTCCCGCCTGTGCTAGACAAGATCGAACTTTCGTTGTTCCGCTTCCTGTGCTTCGCCGCGGCCGACCCCCCGAGGACGTTCAATGCCATCCCGTTTGATCCGTGCCTTGCTTGCCGCCGCTTCCCTCGCCTGTGTCACGGCCTGCGCAACCCGGCCGCCTGCATCGGATGTGGAGGCGACTAAGGAATTCAGGGAGAACAACGATCCGTACGAGCCGGGTAACCGGATCGGCTTCGCGATAAATGACGGTGTTGACACTTACGTCCTGGCACCGGTCGCCCGCGCCTATCGTTACGCAGTGCCTAGCGTGATCCGCCGCCCGGTGCACAACGTGCTCTCGAACATGACGAGCCCCGTGATCTTCATCAACGATGTAGTGCAGACCAAGCCGCGCCGCGCCGGGGACACGTTCATGCGGTTCGTAATCAACACGACCGCGGGGGTCGGCGGCCTGTTCGATGTCGCGGCCGAGGTCGGCTACCCGTTCCACGACAACGATTTCGGCGTCACGCTGGCGCTGTGGGGCGTGCCGGAGGGCCCGTTCCTGTTCCTGCCGGTGTTGGGCCCGTCCAACCCGCGCGATGCGACGGGCTACGGGGTGGACATCCTGTTCGACCCGCTCACCTACGCTCCGAGTGGCCACGGGATCCATACGCTGGAGACGGCACGGCTCGGGATCGCGGCGGTGGACACGCGGGAGCGGGTGTTGGACGAGGTCGATTCGATCAAGAAGACGGCGCTCGACCCGTATGCGACATTCCGCAGCCTGTATCGCCAGAACCGCGAGAGCTCGATTGAGCAGATAGAAGCCGAGCACAAGGCCACCGTGCCAAACTGGTATGCGAAGTAGGGGTGCCTTAAGCATGACATTGACCCGCCGCGCCCTGCTTGCCGATACGGCCGCCTTGGCGGCGCTGGTGGGCGTTCCCCGGGCTTGGGCGCAGGATGCCTCGGCTGACACGGCGTTCGTCGAGGATTTCGGCAGCAAGCTGGTTGCCGTCGTCAACGGAGACGGATCGCTTTCCGAGAAGGAACAGCGGCTGCGGCCCTTGATCGAAAAATCGGTTGACGTGGACACGATCGCCCGTTTCTGCCTGGGGCGCTATGCTGCCACCGCCACGTCCGAGCAGCTGGCGACGTTCATGCACCTGTTCCACGACGTGCTGCTGTATAACATCACCAGCAAGATCGGTGAGTATCGCGGCGTGGGTTTCCGGATGGGCGAGTCATCCATCCGCGGCAACGAGGCCTTCGTCGGCACGGTCGTGGAGCGTCCTAACAGCGCCCCGCCCCATGTCCGCTGGGTGGGGAGCACCGCCGCCGGGACGCCGAAGATCGTCGATGTCGTGGCCGAGGGCACCAGCCTGCGGTTGACGCAGCGGAGCGACTACTCGTCGTTCCTGAACCACAACGGGAACAGCATCGACTCGCTGCTCAGCGCGATGCGGCGGCAGATCGCGGCCAACGGGTAGCTCGTTTGGTTCTGCCCCTCGCGGGCGGGGCTGTTGGCGAGCAGTGGGTGAGTTGGCTGGGACTCCCTAGCTCCCTCACCACGGCCCTCTCCCAGATGAGGGAGAGGGAGAAAAAAGCACATCCTCAGCCGTCGCTGGCCCAACTCACCAGCCGTTGACCCGAGTCCAGATGGCGACGACTTCGTCTGAGCCGTCCACGACGTAGTAGCGGTCGTGCGCGGCGGCAGTCATGCAGGCGTGGTTGGGGACGATGCGCAACTTGCCGCCGATCGGGAGGGCGGGGAACGGTTTGGCGGGGTCGCAATCGACGACGCCGTGCTCCTGGTAGGCGTGCCGGACCACGGCGCCGCCCAGCGACGGGTAGCCGGCGGCGTCCAGCACCAGGCCGTAATGGTAGTCGATCGGGGCCGTCTGCGTGCTGCGGTCCTTCGACAGGGCCAGCCCGCCGGCGTCCACCAGCAGGCGGCTTTCCGCGGGGCGGCGGCCGATGATGCTGGTCAAGACCGTCAGCGCGATCCCGTCCAGCCCGTTGGAGCCGATCTGCATCTGGAACAGGTCGCCAAACATGTAGACGCCGGCCCGTATCTCGGTCACGCCGTCCAGCCGCGGCGCGTGCAAGGCGGTCGGCGTGCTGCCCATCGAGACGACGGAGACGTTGAAGCCGGCTTGCCGCAGCTTGGCGGCCGACTCGACGATGCCCTGGTGCTCGGCCTGTGCCACGACTGCCAGCTGCTCGAGGCTGCGGGTGCCATAGCTGTGGCCGGCATGGGTGATGACGCCGGCCATGCTGGCACCCAGGGCGGCCGCCACCTGGTACAAACCGGCGTCGTTCGGCTGCAGCCCGCCGCGGCCTTCCCCCGTGTCCACCTCCACCAGGCCGCGCACCCGCACGGGTGAGGCCGCGATCATGGCGGCGACCTCGGCGTCGTCGGTGATCACGGCGATATCGGCGCCGGCGGCGTTCAGCTTGCCGATCTCGGCCAGCTTCTGCGGCGTGATGCCGACGGCGTACGTCATGTCGAACATGCCGTGGCCGACGAAATACTCCGCCTCCGCAAGGGTGGAGACGGTGATGCCGCCGGGCTGCCCGGCTACGGCGAGGCGTGCCACGTCGATCGACTTGGCCGTCTTCATGTGCGGGCGCAGGCCGACGCCGTGCCGGGCCAACGCGTCCGCCATGGTCCTCAGGTTGCGCTGCAGGATCCGGCGATCCAACACCAGGCAAGGCGTTGGAAGGTCTTCCAGGCGCATCGGGGGCATTGTCAGAACCGTTCCACCCAAGGACGCACCGCGATCTCGTCTGTCCAGCACGATCGGGGCTGGTCGAGCATCGCCGCCATGGTGAGCGCGATGGCGTCGGGGTCGAGGTTGGCATCGGCGCCGGCCTCCGCCCGCCCGGCGGCGCGGATGGCGCCATCCACCACGATGTGGACCACGTGGATGCCCTGCGGGTGCAGTTCGCGGGCCATCGATTGCGCGAGGCCGCGGAGGGCGAACTTGCCCATGGCAAAGGGTGCGGATTGCGGGAACCCCTTCACTCCCGCGGAGGCGCCGGTCAGCATGATGCAGCCGCTGCCGGCCGCGAGCATGCCCTTCGCGGCCTGCTGCGCCACCAGGAAGGCGCCGAACACCGTGACCTGCAGCGAGCGTTGCACCGCCGCCGGGTCGAGCTCGGTGATCGGTCCGCGGGCGCGGTTGCTGGCATTGTAGAGCACCAGGCCGGGGGTGCCGACGGCGGAGAACAACGCGGCCACGGCCGCCGGGTCCGAGGCGTCGCAGCCATGCAGCGAGGCGCCGGTCTCGGCGGCTATCGCCTGCAGCTTGCCGGTGTCGCGGGCCGCGAGCGCCACCTGATAGCCGCGGATGGCCAACAACCGGGCGAAGGAGGCGGACAGGCCCGGCCCGGCGCCGACGATCAGGGCGGAGGATGCAGCGCTCATGGCGTGAACTCGACGGTGGCGGAGCCGGCATGCGCGAACTCCGCTTGCACCTGCGCCGAGGGGGCGACGAAGTCCTTGCCGGTCCAGGACCCGCAGGTGACGTATTGCCCCGCCTTGAGCCCGCCCGCCCAGCGCGCGCCGGTATCGGCCAGGAATTGGACGAGCCGGATCATGTCGCCGGCGGGATTGGCGGAGGATGTCTTCACTACCTGGCCGTCCACGAGCAGGCGCACCGTCTCCCGGGTGAAGTCGATCCCCTGCCAGTCGGCGGCTGGCGCGCCGTACACGAAGCCGCCATGGGTGGAGGCGTCGGCGAGCAGCGCCCATTTGTCCTGTGCGTCGGGGTCGGTGAAGCGCGAATCGAGGATTTCGATCGCGGGCAGGCAGGAGGAGATGGCGGCGACCACCTCCGCCCGGCCATAGGGTTCGGCGCGCGGGGGCAGGTCGGCGCCGAGTCGGAAGGCGATCTCGGCCTCCACGCCGCGCAACGCCTGGGATGATCCCATGGCATGACCGGGAGCGGGATGGATACCGGCGGCCGGCATGGGGGCGCAGGCGCAAGGCCCGTCCGGCCCGGGGGAACCCACTTTCCAGCCGCCGATCGCGCCCAGCCCCTCGCTGACCCGGCGTTGCACGGCATAGGCCGCGTGCTCGTCCTTCGGCGCCAGCACCGCCGGGAAGGCGATGATCTTCTGCGACGGGTCGCGCCAGGCACTCAGCAGCAGGGCGGCGGTGTCGGCGTGTCGGTCCATCATTCAACCTGCGGTAGGTGGGTGTCGATTAAGGCACCAGCGCACCCGCTTGCCAACCACGGCCGGCGCCGCCCACAACACGGGCGACGGCGGGGAGGGCTTAGGCGGATGCAACGGCACGAGGACTGGCGGGCGCTGCCGGCGGACGTGCGCGGCGCCGTGGTGGCGCTGGGCAATTTCGACGGCGTGCATCGCGGCCACGCCCACGTGCTGGCCAGCGCCCACGCCGCCCGGCCCGACGCACCGCTCGCCATACTGACGTTCGAGCCGCACCCGCGCGAGGTGTTCCGCCCGGAGGACCCGCCGTTCCGCCTGTCGCTGCCATCTGCCCGGGCCGATGCGCTGGGCCAACTGGGGGTGCAGCACGTCATTGAGGTGGGGTTCGACGGCGGGTTCAGCCTGCTCGCCGCGGACGAGTTCATCGACCAGGTGCTGATGGAGGCGGTTGGCGCGGTGCACCTGGCGTGTGGCCCGGATTTCGCGTTCGGCCATCGCCGCGGCGGGGACGTGCCGATGCTGGCGCGCCGGGCGGAGGCGCTGGGGCTGGGGCTGTCGGTCGTGACGCCGCTGGCCGACCTGCGCGGGCCGATCAGCTCGACCCGCATCCGCCGGGCTCTGCAGGATGGCTATCCCGAGCGGGCGACCGCCGACCTCGGCCGGCCCTGGTCGATCCGCGGCACGGTGTCGCATGGCGACGCGCGCGGCCGCACGATCGGCTTCCCCACCGCCAACATCGCGCTGGGCCGTCAGCTGGAGCCGGCGCGGGGCGTGTACGCGGTGACGGCGCTGGTGGACGGGGTGGTGGTGCCCGGCGTCGCCAACATCGGCCGGCGCCCGACGGTGGCCGAGGGCACGCTGAGCCGGGTGGAGGCGCATCTGTTCGACTTCGCGGGTGATCTGTATGGCCGGGAACTGGATGTGTCGCTGCACGCCTTCCTCCGGACCGAACGGCGCTTCGCCGGCCTGGAAGAGCTACGGGCGCAGATCGCCGTGGATGCGGCGGCGGCGCGGACAATGCTTGGTGCGTGAGGCTGGTTGAAGGCGGGCGGGCGGTGCGCCATCTAGTAGTCAGGCTGGTACCGACCTAGGGTATCGCCGAAGAACGCGTGCAGGGCGCTGTATGCCCCGCCTGGAGGGATCGATGGGTGGTTTAAGCATCTGGCACTGGATGATCGTATTGATGGTCGTCCTGCTGCTGTTCGGAAGTGGCAAGGTAAGTGGCCTGATGGGCGACTTCGCCAAGGGTATAAAGTCGTTCAAGAAGAATATGGCGGAGGACGATGCTTCGATGGAAGCGTCCGCCGACCGCCCGAGCGGTACCATCGCTGGCCCGGCTGCCGCCAGCGCCGCGACTGCTGCCGCTCGCGAGCAGGCCGCCCACCGAAGCTAACGGACTAGCTGACCCGGCTCGTCTCGTCTCGGGCGGAGAAAGGTCAGGGTGAATGAGACGGTGGGCTGAAGCCCACCCTACGGGTCATGGTTCACGTTCCTCGTAGGGCGGCTGCAGCTCACCGTGGATCGGTCGGTCTGGCTGGGCGGCTGCGAGGCCTTGACCTGCCTGGCTGGAGGCGGAGGATCGGATGTTCCCGTCCGGAGTTCGCCACATGGCCACGCACCACATTGCCGCTTCGCCCGACACGATCCGTTGGGGCATCTTCGACGCGACATTCCCGCCTTTGCTGACGGTGGCGTCCGGTGACACCGTGACGCTGGAATGCCTGTCCGGCACGCCGGAGATGCTGCCGCCGCCGGAACGCGGCTTCACCATTCCGCCTGGCCTGCTCGCGATCCATGATGCCAACCCGCCGCGGATGGCCGGGCACATCCTCACCGGTCCTGTCGCGATCGCGGGGGCGGAGCCGGGGGACACCCTCGAGGTCCATATCGATGCCATCGAGCTGGGCTCCGACTGGGGGTTCTGCGGGTTCCGCCCGCTGGCCGGCACCTTGCCGGAGGATTTCCCGGAGCGCTGGGTGAGCCACATCGCCGTCGACCAGGCCCGGCGGACCGGAACGCTGCCGTGGGGGCCGGAGCTGGCGTTGTCGCCGTTCTTCGGCGTGATGGGCGTCGCGCCGCCGCCAAACTACGGCGCGATCTCCACCAAGGAGCCGCGCGAGCATGGTGGCAACCTGGACAACAAGGAGCTGGGCGCCGGCGCCACGCTGTTCCTGCCGGTATGGGTGCCGGGGGCGAATTTCTCGGCCGGGGACGGTCACGGCGTGCAAGGCGACGGCGAGGTCTGCATCAACGCGCTGGAGACCTGCCTGACCGGCACGTTCACCTTCACCCTGCACAAGAAGACCGGGTTGCGCTTCCCGCGCGGCGAGACGGACACGCATTACATCAGCATGGGGCTGAACGAGGATCTTGATCTGGCGATGAAACAGGCGCTGCGGGAGATGATCGCCTTCATCTGCGCTCGCACCAACCTGTCGCGCGAGCAGGCCTATGCGACGTGTTCGCTGGCGGTGGACTTCCGCGTGACGCAGACGGTGAACGGCGAGAAGGGCGTGCACGGGATGTTGCGTAAAGGATTGCTGTTCTAAACCACTGCTTGGGGTGATTTGAAAGTTACCCACAAGATTCTGTGTTGCGGCCCTAGTGCCCGCCGACTCGACCGGTTACCGTATCTTGCGGTTCAGATCGAGAGAGGCACTAGGCATGGATTGGACGGATGACGTCATCAGCCGGCTCAAGGCGTTCTGGGCGGAGGGGCTTTCTACAGCGGAGATCGGCCGCCGCATGGGCGTTTCCAAGAACGCCGTCGTGGGCAAGGCGCACCGTCTTTGCCTGGAGGCTCGGCCGTCGCCGATCCGGCGGGCCGTGCCGGGTGAGCAGCTGAAGCGCCCGACGGTCAAGCGGGTGACTGGGCCGACGCTGCCGGCGATGGACGTGGCGGTGCCGGTCGTCGCGCCGCCGCCGCCGCGGGAGGTGCCGCCGCCACCGGTGCCGGTGGCCGCCCCGCCCGTGCTGCGTGCGGTCAAACGGGTCGGTGGCGGCCGGCTGGTCGCGTGTTGCTGGCCGATCGGTGAGCCGGGGACGCGCACATTCCGGTTCTGTGACGACGAGTCGCTGCCGGGGAAGCCGTACTGCCGCAGCCACGCGGCGCTGGCCTACGTCAAGATCCGTGACCGGCGAGAAGAAGCGGCCTAGCTGGCCGCGACTCGTCGGCTTCCCGACCACACAAGCGGAATGACGCTGCGGCCCTTGCCGGTCAGCCAGGGCGCGCGTAGCTAGGCGTCATGACGATACGTTTACAACCGGCGCTGCCGTCGCCGGTGCGCCATCCGGCCGCGCTCGACGCGGACGCGGTCCGTTCGGCTTATCGCCGCTGGGCTGCCATCTATGACACGGTGTTCGGCGGCGTGTCCGCATCGGGGCGGCGGCGCGCGGTTGCGGCGGTGAATGCCTTGCCGGGACAGGACGTGCTGGAGGTGGGCGTGGGGACTGGCCTGGCCCTTCCACATTACCTGCCGCAGAAGCGGGTCACGGGGATCGACTTGTCGTCGGACATGCTCGAGCGCGCCCGCGCGCGGGTGGCGCGCGACGGGCTGGCGAACGTCATCGACCTGCACGAGGGGGATGCGGAGGCGACGGGGTTCGCGGACGACCAGTTCGACATCGCGGTCGCCATGTTCGTGGCCTCCGTCGTGCCGAATCCGCGGCGGTTGCTGGCCGAGATGCGCCGGGTGGTGAAGCCGGGCGGGTCGCTGCTGTTCGTGAACCATTTCGCGGCGACCGGCGGCGTGCGGCTGGCGGTGGAGCGGGCCATGGCGCCGGCTGGGCGGGCGCTCGGCTGGCACCCGGATTTCAAGACGGAGGCGTTGCTGCCCCCGGAGGACTTGGCGCGCGCGATTAGCCAGGCGGTGCCGCCGCTCGGCCTTTTCACCCTCGTGCGCCTCCCCAATTAGCTGTCATCGTCCGCCTGACCTTGATCTGCGGCGGGGTGTCGGATAGGTCCGGCTGGTGTTCGGCGGGTTTGGGGAAGTTTAGCGAATGATGCACATGCGGCGCTTTGTGGCGCTCCCGGGCCTGGTCCTCGCGGCTGGTGCTGCGACCGCGACGTCCGCCGCCGCGCAGACGCCGCGGGCCTGGGAATTCGGCATGCAGACGGCGCATAGCCCCGTCGAGAATAGCATCCAGGACCTGCATGGCCTGGTGAACGGCCTGATGATCGCCGTGGTCGTGTTTGTGGCAGGGCTGCTGCTGTATGTGCTGTGGAAGTTCAGCGCCAAACGCCACCCTGTGCCGAGCCGGATCAGCCATAACACGATCCTGGAGGTGGCCTGGACCGTGGTGCCGGTGCTGATCCTGGTGGTAATCGCCATCCCGTCCTTCCGCCTGGTTTATTTCGAGGACCGGGCGCGTGATGCCGACATGACGATCAAGGTCACCGGGCATCAGTGGTATTGGGAATACACCTATCCGGATAGCGAGAACATCGACTTCACCAGCAACATGGTGGCTGATGAGGATATCAAGCCGGGCCAGATCCGCCGCTTGTCCGTGGATAATCCCCTGGTGGTGCCGGCGGGCAAGACCATCCGCATCCTGACTACCGGGGCTGACGTGATCCACAGCTTCTTCATCCCGTCACTTGGGGTGCAGCGCTACGCGATTCCCGGCCGCACGATCGAGACGTGGATGAAGGTGGACAAGCCCGGCGACTACTACGGCGAGTGCAACCAGATCTGCGGCACCAATCACAGTGCCATGCCGATCCATGTGCAGGCGGTGAGCGACGGCGACTACAAGACCTGGCTTACCCAGGCGAAGACGAAGTTCGCGAGTGATGCGGGACCGGGTGAGACGCATTACGCAAGTGTTGCCGGGCAGTAACCTGGGACTATGTGACGGTGATAGACAGTGCCGCCCGGTTGGGCAGCGTGACGCAGGGGCCGCCCGCGAGGGCAGCGTGAAGCAGGCGCCCGGTCGGGCGACGCAGGAGAGTTCAGACCATGTCGGCCAGCAGCCAGACCCTTCCAGACCACGCAGACGGGCATGACCACGGTCACTCGCCTGATTTCGTCCACCGTTGGCTGTTCTCCACCAACCACAAGGACATCGGCACGCTCTACCTGATCTTCGCGGTGATCGCGGGATCGGTTGGCGGCGTGCTGTCCCTGATCATGCGGGCGCAGTTGCAGTCGCCGGGCAACCACCTGGTCGAGACCGGGCAGGCCTGGAACTCGCTGGTGACGGCGCATGGACTGATCATGATCTTCTTCACCGTCATGCCGGCGATGATCGGCGGGTTCGGCAACTGGTTCGTGCCGTTGATGATTGGTGCGCCGGACATGGCGTTCCCGCGGCTGAACAACATCTCGTTCTGGTTGCTGGTGCCGGCCTTCGCCCTGGTGATGATGGGCCTGTTGAGCGGGCAAGGCGCCGGGTCGGGGTGGACGTTGTATACGCCGCTGTCAGCGCAACAGGACATCTCGATGGACTACACGCTGTTCGCGCTACACCTCGCCGGCATCTCCTCCCTATTGGGCGCGATCAACTTCATCACGACGATCTTCAACATGCGCACGCCGGGCATGACGCTGCACAAGATGCCGCTGTTCGTGTGGTCGATGCTGGTCACGGCGTTCCTGCTGCTGCTGGCGATCCCCGTGCTGGCGGGTGCGATCACCATGCTGATCACCGACCGCAACTTCGGCACGTCGTTCTTCGACCCGAAGGGCGGTGGTGACCCAGTGCTGTTCCAGCACCTGTTTTGGTTCTTCGGCCATCCCGAGGTTTACATCATGATCCTGCCGGGCTTCGGCATGATCAGCCACATCATCTCGACCTTCAGCCGCAAGCCGATTTTCGGCTACCTGGGCATGGCCTATGCGATGGTCGCCATCGGCGTCGTGGGCTTCGTGGTGTGGGCGCACCACATGTTCGTCTCCGGCATCAGCGTTGATACACGGGCCTACTTCATGGCGGCGACGATGATCATCGCGGTGCCGACCGGCATCAAGATCTTCTCGTGGATTGCCACGATGTGGGGCGGTGCAATCGAGATGAACACGCCGATGCTGTGGGCGGTCGGGTTCATCTTCCTGTTCACCGTCGGCGGCGTGACCGGCGTAGTGCTGTCCAATGCCGGCATCGACCAGATCCTGCATAACAGCTACTACGTGGTGGCACACTTCCACTACGTGCTGTCGCTGGGTGCCGTGTTCTCGATCTTCGCCGGGTTCTACTACTGGATCGGCAAGATGAGCGGCCACCAGTATCCGGAGTTCTGGGGCAAGGTGCATTTCTGGGTCACGTTCGTCGGTGTGAACCTGACGTTCTTCCCGATGCACTTCCTGGGCCTGGCTGGCATGCCGCGCCGCTATCCGGATTACCCGGACGCCTTTGCCGGCTGGAACCACGTCGCCTCCATGGGGTCCTATATCGGCGGCCTGTCCGTGCTGGTGTTCTTCTACGTCGTGTTCCGCACGTTCACCTCGAAGGTTCCGGTACCGGCGAACCAGTGGGGCGAGGGTGCGACGACGCTGGAGTGGACGGTCAGCTCGCCGCCGCCGTTCCACACATTCGAAGAGCTGCCACGCGTTCGATGAGCGCTTCGGTCAACCCGGCAGCGGCTTACTCGGCCGCTGTCGGAGCCTCCTGGCAGGACTGGTTGAGCCTGCTGAAGCCGCGTGTCGTGACGTTGGTGGTGTTGACGGGGATCGTCGGCATGATGGTGGCACCGGGGACCGTCAACCCCGTGCTCGCCGTGATCGCCGTGCTGTGCATCGCCGTTGCGGCGGGTGCTGCGGGCGCCATCAATATGTGGTTTGACCGCGACATCGATGCGGTGATGCGCCGCACCGCGACCCGTGCACTGCCGATGGGCCGTATCGGCCCAGACGAGGCACTGACCTTCGGCGTCGTGTTGTCGGTCGCTTCGGTGATGGTCATGTCGCTGGCGACCAATATCGTGGCGGGTGCCTGGCTTGCCGTATCCATCGCGTTCTACGTTTTCATATACACGATGTGGCTGAAGCGGCGGACGGCGCAGAACATTGTCATCGGCGGAGCGGCGGGTGCGTTCCCGCCGATTATCGGTTGGGCCGCGGTCACCGGGGATGTGACGGTAATGCCGTGGCTGTTGTTCGGCATCGTGTTCCTGTGGACGCCGCCGCATTTCTGGGCTTTGGCCCTGTATGCCTGCAAGGATTACGGCCGGGCCGGCGTGCCAATGCTGCCGGTGGTGGCTGGCGCCCGGCATACCCGCCTGCAGATCCTGCTCTACACGTTGGTCCTCGCGCCGTTCTCGGTGTTGCCGTGGGTGCTGGGCTATGCCGGCGCCGTGTATGGGATGACGGCGATCGCACTCGGGCTTGGCTTCGTGTTGAGCGCCGTGTTGGTGTGGCGCGACAAGCAGGATGCGGATGGCGTGAGCCTGACGGCGGATGCACCCGCTCGCGCGACGTTCCGCTATTCGCTGGCCTATCTCGCCATCCTGTTCGCCGCGGTCGCCATCGACCATTTCGTTGTCTGATCGCTTCCCGCCGCCGCTTACGCCCGCCGAGGCTGTCGAGCTGCGGCGGCGGCAGCGTGGACGCAACATTGCCGTGCTGGTGGCGCTGGTCTTGGTCGTGATGATCTTCTACGCACTGGCTATCGTGAAGCTGGGGGGCCACTGATGAACCGGAACGGCGTCGTGGGCTCGGTCGCGGCGGCCGCCGTGGTTGCGATGGTGGGCGTGTCCTTCGCATCCGTGCCGCTTTACCGGCTGTTCTGCTCCGTCACCGGGTATGATGGCACGCCGCAAATCGGGCCGGAGCAGTCATCCAGCGTGAGCACGCGCCCGATCACGGTGGCGATGAACGCCAGCACGGATCCGGGCCTGCCCTGGGCGTTCGGGCCGGAGCAGCGAGCCGTGACGATGAAGATCGGCGAGGACCAGCTAGCCTTCTACGACGGCAAGAACCTGTCCGACCATACGATTACCGGGCATGCACTGTACAATGTCACGCCAGACGTGGTCGGGCGGTACTTCCATAAGACGGAGTGCTTTTGCTTCACCTCGCAGACCCTGGCACCGGGTGAGAAGGTGCAGTTCCCCGTGACGTTCTGGGTCGACCCGGCAATCTTGCTGGATCCGGAGACACGGGACATCCATACCATCACCTTGTCCTACACCTTCTTCCCCTCGCTGGCGCAAGCGGCCCGGGTCGGTGCGCTGGCGAAGGCCGGGCCGCATACCGGAGCCCAGGGGACGCCGCGCGTGCTCGAAAGCGCATCCGCCGGGGGGTGACGCGCTGGCCGGTATTCTCTATGACCCCAATAGGCTTATGACGCCTACGCGCCGCAGCATCCGATAGGTTCCCGCATGGACACCCACGCCCCGACCCTCCCCATCAGCACGTCCGGGATGAAGCAGCCCTACCATCTGGTGAACCCGAGCCCGTGGCCGCTGACCGGCTCCATCGGGGCCGGGCTGACGGTGGTGGGCATCATCCACGCTGCGCATTTCGGTACGTATCTGTGGCTGAGCGCCGGGCTGCTGGTGGTGATTGCGACGATGGCGCTGTGGTGGCTGGACGTGTTGAAGGAAAGCCGCACGCCGGGCCTGCACAGCCCCGTGGTGCGGCTGGGCCTCCGCTACGGCATGACGCTGTTCATCGCGTCCGAGGTGATGTTCTTCGTGGGCTTCTTCTGGGCGTTCTTCCATTTTGCGCTATTCCCCGAGCACGTGCTGGACGCAGTCGGCCCAGCCATGTGGCCGCCGGCGGGGACCCTGACGTTCGACCCGTTCCACCTGCCGCTGCTGAACACGAT
>CAXSEG010000040.1:0-20108 GCA_964235545.1 uncultured Acetobacteraceae bacterium | reverse complement strand
CGTGGAAGATGAGGGGCTGATCCGTCTGACCCTGGCTGAAACGCTCGAGGACGCGGGTTATACGGTGGTCGCTGCCGAGAATGGGGATGCCGCCTGTGACCTGCTGCGGGGACGGGACGGGTTTGACGTCCTGCTCACCGACATCCAGATGCCGGGCGAGGCGGACGGGATCGACGTGGCGCGTAACTTCCACGAACGCCATCCGGACCGCCCCGTCGTCTTCATGACGGGGCGGCCAGATATGCTCTCGCGCATGGGACGTCTATCCTGCTGCGAGCGGCTGCTGCGCAAACCGTTTGGCTCGGCGCAGATGCTGAACGCGCTTCAGGGATTGTTGGGGCGGGCGTAGACCAGCAGCTTCCGGCAGGAAGGAGACAGTCTCCCGGATGGTTAGAAGGTCGGCAGGACGGGCATGGGTTTGTGGAACCATTTCTGCCACAAGCTGTCCAGCTCGCCGTTGTTCTTCGTGAAGTAGACGAAGGTGTTCACCCACTGATGCAGGTTCCACTGGTTGGCCCGCATGGTAATGCCGTTCGGCTGCTGTAGCAGAACAATCTTGCGCTCGATGTTGGCCCCCGGGTTCTTGGCGTAGAACTCATCCCCAGTCAGCCCAGTCTCTGCCACCGCGTCCACCTGTCCGGCGATCAAGGCCTGGTAGGTGCTCGGATCATCGTCGAACCGGGACACCTTCACCGTGCTACCAAATCGCTTGGTCAGCAGCACGTCCTGCACCCCGCCGCGCGGGACACCGACGCGAAGGCCCTTAAGATCCTCGAGCGAGGTGATCTTCCGGTCCTTCGGGGCAAAGATCACGTTCTCGATCGCGGCGTAGGGGATGGAAAACATCACCTGCTTGGCCCGCTCAGGCGTGATACCGAACGTGGCGATCAGGAGATCCACCTTGTTCGTCAGCAGGAACGGGATGCGGTTCGGGCTGGTCAGCGGCACGATGTTGACCTTCACACCCATGTAGGTGCCGATCAGCTTGGCCACTTCGATATCGTAGCCGTCCGGCTCCTGCTTGTCGTTCAGCAGGCCGTAAGGCGGCAGGTCGACGAGCACGCCGATGTTGATGGTCCCGCGGCTGACGATTTCGTCTACCGTCTGCGCGCGGGCAGTGGCCATGCCCAGCAGCCAGCCGGCAGCGAGCATCAAGGCAGCCGCGCCGATTTTCCAGCGTTTCATGGTTCTCGCTCCCAGTCCGTTTTTTCTTATCTTCGATGCGCAACCGCCAACCGCGTCTCGAGACGCCTGCTCACGATCGTGAGAGGCCAGCAAAGCAGGAAGTAGAGGGCGGCGACAATCCCGAAAATCTTGAATGGCTGGAATGTTGCGTTGTTGATCATCTGCCCCGCCCGCGTCAGCTCCACGAAGCCAATAATCGCCGCGAGCGACGTGCTTTTCACCAGGTTCACCAGGTAGCCGACGGTGGGCGGGATCGCGATGCGCAGCGCCTGCGGCCCGACCACCCGGAGCATGCGGGCCCGGTAGCCCAGACCCAGAGCGCGGGCCGCCTCGATCTGGCCGCCGGGCACGGCCTGCAGGGCACCGCGCCAGATCTCGCCCAGGAAGGCGCCGGCATTCAGGCTCAGGCCGAGGATCGCGGAGACATACGGCCCGAGGTCGAGCCCGATCAGGGCGCCGCCAAAGAAAACGAGGAAGAGTTGCAACAGCAGCGGCGTGCCCTGGAACAGGCGGATGTAGCCGATTGCAAACCAGCGGAGCGGCCGCCGGGCCGACACGCGGGCGAGTGCGATCCCCGCGCCGATCAACCCGCCGAACACGAACGCCCCGGCCGACAGCACGAGCGTCCAGCGCATCGCGAGCAGCAGGAAGAGGATGTCACCCGTGCCGAGGGTCCTCACCGTGCCGGCACCTTACGGCCGAACGCGAGGCGCTCGAGCCCGGCGAACACGGCCTGGAACAGCAAGGACAGCACGAGGTAGACCACGGTGACGGTAATGAACGACTCGAAGGAGCGGAACGTCCGGCCGGCTACGTCCTGCGCCGCGGCCGTGAGGTCGTCGGCAGCGATCACGGACACGATTGAGGAGTTCAGCATCAGCAGGATGAACTGGCTGCCGAGCGGTGCCACGACGACGCGCAACGCCTGCGGCAGCACGATCAGCCGGAACACGCCGAAGCGGTGCAACCCAAGCGCGCTCCCTGCCTCGACCTGGCCGTGGCCGACCGCGTCGATGCCGGCGCGCACGATCTCGATCGTGTAGGCGGTGCCGTTGAGCACCATGGCAATCAGCGCGCCCTGGTTAGCGTCCAGCCGGACGCCGATGCTGGGCAGGCCGAAGAAGATCAGGAACACCTGGACCAGGAACGGCGTGTTACGGATCAACTCGACATAGCTAGCGATGAGGGCCCGCAACCAAGCGCGTCCGGAGGTTCGGGCCAGGGCGCCGAAGATGGCGACGGCGAGGCTGATCGCCATGGACACACCGGACAGCCAGAGCGTGAACACCGCGCCGTCCAGGAACTCCGGCCAGGCGTCCCAGACCTCGCCGAAATGGAACGTGTAGTCCACCGGGCCGCCTCCCTTTTTGGCAGGGAGTAGACCAGGCGGACACAGCTAAGGCCAGCGGAGGCGTTCGGTTACAAAGCCCGGCGCAGCTTCGCGTCACCCGGGTTGGCCGGCGCCCGCTGGAATATGGCGGTAGCGTCCATCGGCGCGCCGTAATAGGCGGCATTGGCCGAGCTATCCTGGACGAAGCCGGTGAGGTCGACGTTGGCACCGGCGAACGCGCCATCGCTGGTGGACCAGATAACGACGTCCGCGCCGCCGATCTGCGCGATGCGGTTCGCATCGTAATGCGCCGCAGTCAACGTTGCCTGCGCACCCCCGGTCGCGTTCGACTGCCTGAGCAACGGGCCAAGCGCACGGTCGGTCATGATCAGCAGCACGCTCGTCGTGGTCTCGCCGCCGATCTGCAGGCCGACGGAGATGCCGCCCACGCTATAGAACGCCGGATTGCTCCAGTGGCCGCCTTTATTCAACACCAGCACGGCCCGGCCGCCCTGAAGGCCGATGCCGAGGGCGCCGCGCACTGCATGCGGCACGATCAGCGCCGCCTTGGCGCGGGCGAGCACGCCGGACCGGGCGAACCCGGTGTTGCCGCGCATCTGCATGACAGCCGACGTGGCGCCATCTACCACCTGTTGCTGGTCGTTGGCAGCTTCTTGGGCGGCGAGCGGGAGCGCGAAAGTCGCGGCAAGGGCGAGGGCTGGGAGGGAGATGGACCGCATCGGATCACCAGAATGTTGTGGACGATGCCTGGCCAACGCGAGGACCAGGTTGCGGTTGATACTATTCCAGTGAAGTCACGAAATCGGCCAGACCCGGCTGCCGCGCCGTCACGCAGCGGGCCGCGTGCAGCACGCTGCGCACGGCGGCCACCGCGTCCTCGAGCCGGTCGTTCACGATGGCATGGCTGAACTCCGGCCAATGTGCGATCTCGTCACGCGCCGCCTGCATGCGCCGAGCGATCTCGGCCGCATCGTCCCCGGCACGCGAGCGCAGGCGCTGGTCCAGGACAGCCAGCGAGGGCGGCAGGACGAACACGCTCACCACGTCGCGGGGCAACGCGTCGCGTAACTGCCGGTGGCCCTGCCAGTCGATGTCGAACACCACGTCCCGCCCCGCGGCCAGCGCCTGCTCGACCGGCGCGCGGGGCGTGCCGTAGCGGCGGCCGAACACCTCGGCCCATTCCAGCAACTCGCCGGCTTCGATCATGGCGGCGAAGGCCGATTGCGAGCGGAAGAAATAGTGTTCGCCCTCCCGCTCGCCGGGCCGGGGGGCGCGGGTGGTCGCACTGACCGAGAGGGTCAGCTCCGGCTCAGTCTGCAGCAGGTGCCGGGTGATCGTGCTTTTCCCCGCGCCTGAAGGGGCGGAGATCACGAGGCAGAGTCCGCGACGGGCGAGCGGTGTCATGTTGTTGCTTATCCTTCCCCGTTCTTCACGGGAGAGGTGGCGGCGAAGCCGACGGATGGGGCCTGGATCGCGCACCCACTCAAGACCGGAGCGTGGCCCCACCCCCTCCACCATGCTTCGCATGGTCCCCCACCCCCGAGAAGGGCCGGGGAGGATGAAGCAAGTACCGTCATGGTTTGACGCCCTCGCGCTCGATCGCCGCGTTGATCACGTCGCGGTCGAACGTGCCGTAGGGAGCGTCGGTACCGGGCATGAAGCGGCGAAAGATGGCATAGCGCTCGAGGCTGACCCGGTGCAGGCGGCGCAGTTCGGCGAACGGGTCGGGATGATCGTCGGCACGGATGTCGAGGTCGGGATACGGGTCGCGCGTGCAAACCTTCAGCGCGGCGGACTGGCGGCCGCGCTTGTCGCCGCCAGCCGCCTCGCCCGCTTCCATCGCCGTGAGCAGGCGAAGGGCCATCGGCCCGCCACCCGCCAGGTAGGCATCCATCGTCGCCTGCACCACGCCGGGGCCAGCCAGCATGTTGCCGGCAACCGAGACATCCTGGCCCCGCACATGCCCGGCCCAGGTCACGCAGCCCTCGCCGGTGTGCTGGGCGATGCGGCCGCCGGCGTCCAGGATGTGGAACTGGCGTTGCGCGCCACCCGGGTCGGGCACGACGCAATCTCCCACCACGATCGCCGGGTCGGCGCCCTCGCGCAGCCGGGGCATGGCGTGCAGCGCATACATGGGGTTGACCAGCGCCTGGGTGGCCAGCGCCGCGACACCGCCCTCGACGTGGATGCAGACCGCGCCCACGGCGAAGAACTTGGACGCAACGGCCGCCCCCAGGGCGCCGGTGACCGGATCACGCACGAGGATGGACCAGGTCATCGCAGATGTCCTTAGCTACTGTTGGACGGGGACCGGCGCGAGCGCGCGGGTCCGCTCGATCTCGCGCCAGTGCGCCACGTTGCGCAAGTGATCGTCCTGGCTGCGGGCGAAGACGTGGCCGCCGGTGCCGTCCGCCACGAAGAACAATGCGTCGGATGCGGCGGGCTGGGTCACCGCGTGCAGAGCGGCGGCGCCGGGCATGCAGATCGGCGAGGGCGGCAGGCCAGGGATGACGTAGGTGTTGTAGGCATCGGCGTGGTCCAGTTCGCTGCGGGTGATCGGGTGGCCGAGCGAACCCAGCCCGCCGCTCGCGCCATACACGACCGTCGGGTCGGATTGCAGCTTCATGCCCTGGCGCAGCCGGTTGATGAACACGGCGGCGATCAGCGGGCGCTCGGACGCGCGGGCCGTCTCCTTCTCCACGATGCTGGCCAGCACCAGCGCCTGCTCCTTGGTGGCGAGCGGCAGGCCCGGCAGCCGCGCTTCCCACGCCGTCTCCAGCGCCCGGTCCATCGCGGCGTGGGCACGGTCCATGATCTGTTCGCGCGTGGTGCCGCGCTCGTAATTGTAGGTCTCCGGCATGATGCCACCTTCGGCCGGAACGGAGGGTTCGCCGGTGAGCGGCTCGGCCGCCGCCACGATCATGGCGACCTGTGCCGCGGTGCGCCCTTCCGGAATCGTCAGGCGGTGCTGCACTGGGCGGCTGGTGCGCAGGACAGTCAGCACCTGGCGGAGGCTGGCACCCTCGGGAAACAGCAGCTCGCCGGCGTGCAGCGGGCCTTCATACGTGGTGGCGAGCGCCAGCACGTGGAACACCAGGGGCCGGGCTACGGCCCGCGCGCGGGCCAGCTCGGCCGCAATCTCCTCGAGCCCTGCCCGCGGGACGACGACCGCGGCGTCCCGCGGCAGCGGGCCCGGCGCGTCCAACTGCAGGTATAGCCAGCCCCCGGCCGCACCGGCCAGCAGCAGCACGGCCACGGCGGAAAGGGCAAGCCATCGCATGACGGCAGCCCGCTTCGGTCAGGCCGCGCGGCGGAACAGGATGCTGGCGTTGGTGCCGCCGAAGCCGAAGCTGTTGGATAGCGCCACGTCCACCCGGCGCGCCTGGGCCTGGTTGGGCACGCGGTCGATCGCACTTGCCCGGCTCGGGTTCTCCAAATTCAGCGTCGGGGGCACCACGCCGTCACGGATCGTCAGGATGGAGAAGATCGCCTCGATCGCTCCTGCGGCCCCCAAAAGATGGCCGGTCGCGGACTTGGTGGAGGACATTGCGATTTTTCCGGCATCGTCGCCGAACAGCCGCTCCGCCGCCTCCAGCTCCAGATCGTCACCCAGCGGGGTGGAGGTGCCATGGGCGTTCACATACTGGATGTCGGACGGCGCAACCCCGCCGTTCTTGAGCGCCGCCTTCATCGCCCGGAACGCACCCTCATGGCCCTCGGCCGGGGCAGTGATGTGGTGCGCGTCGCCGGACATGCCGTAGCCGGACACCTCGGCATAGATCTTGGCTCCCCGGGCACGGGCGTGCTCCCGCTCCTCCAGCACCAGCACGCCGGCGCCCTCGCCCATCACGAACCCGTCACGGTCGCGGTCCCACGGCCGGCTGGCCTTCTCCGGCCGGTCGTTGAAATCGGTAGACAGGGCGCGGGAGGCGCAGAAGCCGGCCATGCCCAGCGGGTTGACGGCCGCCTCGGCCCCGCCGGCGACCATCACGTCCGCATCGCCCAGCGCGATCAGGCGCGTCGCGTCACCCACGGCATGCACCCCGGTGGCGCAGGCGGTGACCACGGAGTGGTTGGGGCCCTTGAAGCCGTACTTGATCGACACGTGGCCCGAGGCGAGGTTGATCAGCGAGGCGGGGATGAAGAACGGCGACAACCGCCGGGCCTTGCCCTGGCTGACCAGAAGCGCCGCCTCGTAGATCGTGTGCAACCCGCCGATGCCGGAGCCGATCATCACGCCGGACGCGCAACGGTCCTCCTCGGACTCCGGAATCCAACCCGAATCCTCCACTGCCTCGGTCGCAGCGACCATGGCGAGATGGATGAAACGGTCCATCTTCTTCTGGTCCTTGACCGGGACCCACTCGCTGAGATCGAGCTTGCCCTCGGCACGCACCCCGAGCGGAACCTGGCCAGCGATCTTGGCCGAGAGTTCCGCCGTGTCGAAGGACTGGATCGCGCGGATGCCCGACTGGCCCTCGACCAGGCGGCTCCAGACATTCGGCACGCCCAGGCCCAACGGACAAGCGATGCCCATCCCCGTCACCACTACGCGGCGCATACGCTCTCTCCCAGGCCTGGCTCGTCTTCAGGCGTGCTCAGGCTGCCTTCTGCTTCTCGATGTAGTCGATGGCGTCCTTCACGGTGCCGATCTTCTCGGCCGCGTCCTCGGGGATCTCGACGCCGAAGGCTTCCTCGAACGCCATCACCAGCTCCACAGTATCGAGGCTGTCGGCGCCAAGATCGTCGATGAAGGAGGCCTCCGGAGTCACCTTGCTTTCCTCGACGCCCAAATGTTCCACAACGATCTTCTTAACCTTGTCGGCGATCTCGCTCATGTCTCTTCCATTCGTGCCGGCCAGATGCCGCGTTGGGGGGCTGGGCGCCTCAAATCGAGGCAAGGCGCGCGCTTAGCATGGTTTAGCGGCGTGCGCCAAGGAGGCTGCACAGATCGCCGATGTGCCGCTAGGCTCACCGGCGGGACGTCCGGGACACGCCACGATGAAGCTTGCCACGGCGGCGACAGCCGCCTGCCTCCTGCTCGCCGGGGCAGCCGGCGCGCACGTCACGCGACTCGAGATCACCGGCCAGGAGGACTTCGCCGGCGGTGCCGCGTTCGGTGCGGCCGGCGCTTACGTTCGGATCCAGGCGGTCGCGCATGGCGAGCTTGATCCGGCGGACCCGGCCAACGCGGTGGTCGCCGGGCTGGCGGATGCGCCCCGCACCCCGGCCGGTACCGTGGCCTACGACACGGATGTGGAGATCCTGCGGCCGAAGGACCCGGCGCTCGGCTCGGGCACGATGCTGTTCGACGTGCCGAACCGCGGCAACAAGTACGCGCTATCCTGGCTGGACGACTCGCCTGGCGTGGGGCTGCTGGACGACCCGCGCAGCGAGGCCGATGCGGGCAACCGCTTCACCTTCAACCGCGGCTACACCCTGGTCTGGGCCGGATGGCAGCCGGAGGTCCACGGGCCGCATCTATTGGGTATCCGCGTCCCGTCCAGGAGCGCCGTAATGCAACGCATCCGCTTCGAGATAGAAGCCGGCACGCGCGGGCCGGCGATGGTGACGGCGGAGCCCCTGCCCTACCGCGCCGCCACCCCCGACGGCGCCGAGTTGACGGTCCGGACGAACGGAACGGATCCGGAGCAAACGCTGCCGGGCAATGCATGGGCGATGGCGGCCGACTCGGTCCGCCTCCTGCCGGAGGGCACGCCGTTCACGCCGCGGCGGATTTACGAGTTGCGTTACCAGGCAGCCGACCCGACGGTGGATGGCGTGGGCTTCGCGGCCGTGCGGGACGTGGTGGCCTTCCTGCGCCACGGGGACCCGGCGGGGGGCCCGGTACGGCACGCGCTGGGCTTCGGCGTCTCGCTCAGCGGCCGGTTCCTGCGCAACTTCCTGGAGTTGGGGATGAACCGCGCCGAGGACGGCACCCTCGTGTTCGACGGCGTGCTGCCGCACATCTCCGGCGCGGGCAAGGTGTTCGACAACTTCCCATTTGCCATGCCGGGCCGCACCGCCACGATGCACGAGGACCGGTTCTATCCCGAGAACTGGTTCCCGTTTGCCAGCTTCACCGCCACCGACCCGATGACCGGCCAGACTGCCCGGCTGCCGCGCGGCGACGGCAGCGACCCGCTGGTCATCGAGAGCAACACCTCCACTGAATATTGGCAGAAGGGCGCCAGCCTGATCCACACCGACCCGCAGGACGGTGCCGACCGGGCACTGCCGGTGGGGGTGCGCGCGTTCCTGGTCGCGGGCACGCAGCATGGCGGGCATTTCGGCGCTACGGCGAGCGCCGGGCCCTGCATGCTGGGCCGCAACCCGCACAGCGCCGGGCCGGCGTTGCGGGCGTTACTGGTCGCTCTAGAGGCCTGGGTGGTGGACGGCACGCCGCCGCCGCCGAGCCTGGTGCCGCTCCACGCGGATGGCACGGCGGTGGATGCGGGCGCGATCCGGATGCCGGCCGTGCCGGGGGTGGACTGGGCGCGCGCCGCGAACCGGATCGGGCCACCGGTGGACTGGGTCGATCCGCCATCCGACCTGTCGCGCAGCTACGCGACGGCCGTGTCTGCCGTGGATGCGGACGGCAACGAGGTGGCCGGGCTGCGCCTGCCGGAGATCGGCGTGCCGCTAGGCACTTACACCGGCACCAACCAGTAC
This sequence comes from uncultured Acetobacteraceae bacterium, assembly GCA_964235545.1. Taxonomy (GTDB): domain Bacteria; phylum Pseudomonadota; class Alphaproteobacteria; order Acetobacterales; family Acetobacteraceae; genus LMUY01. The sequence goes on along the minus strand of CAXSEG010000040.1, from coordinate 10,900 downwards.
CGGGACGCACCCGGCGAACTATGCGACCGCGACGGCAGCTTCGTGCCCTTCGCCCGCGACGCCGCCACGCGCGCCCGGACCGGCGACCCGCGGCCGAGCCTGATTGAACGCTACGGCGCGAAGGCGGGGTATGTGGCGCGGGTGCGGCAGGCGGCGGACGCGCTGGTGGCGCAGCGGCTCCTGCTACCGGCTGATGCGGCAGAGGCCGTGCGAGCGGCGGAGGCGACGAACCGGTTCGACTGACGGCGTGGAGGCTGAAGGCGGCCTAAACCCGCCGGATCAGCCTGGCGCGGATCGTGCCCTCCAGCCTGCGCAACTCGGCCAGGCACTCGTCGCACCCGGTGTCGGTCGCCGTCTCCACCACCACGTAGCCCAACTCGCCGTCGGTTTGCAGGTACTGCCCGGCGATGTTCAGCCCGCGGGAGGAGAATACCAGGTTCACCCGGCCCAGGATGCCGGGCACGTTCTGATGGATGTGGATGTAGCGCGTCGACCGGGACCGGCCCGGCAGCTGCACCTGGGGGAAGTTCACCGCCCCCAGCGTGGACCCGGCGTCGCTGTAGTCGATCAGCTTGTGCGCCACCTCCGCCCCGATCCGCTCCTGCGCCTCGCTGGTCGATCCGCCGATATGCGGGGTCAGGATCACGTTCGGCAGGCCTTGCAGCGGCGTGCGGAACGGCTCGCTGGCACCGGCCGGCTCGACGGGGAACACGTCCACCGCCGCGCCCAGCAAATGCCCGGCGGTGAGCGCGTCACGCAGCGCATCCAGGTCGACCACGGTGCCGCGGCTGTTGTTGATCAGGTAGGCGCCACGCTTCATCGCCGCGATCTGCGCCGCCCCGATCATGCCCGCCGTCTCGGCCGTCTCCGGCACGTGCAGGCTCACCACGTCGGACTGGCGCAGCAACTCGTCCAGGCTGGTGGTGGGCTCGGTGTTGCCGTGGCGCAGCTTGTCGATCACGTCGTAGTAGACGACGCGCATGCCCATCGCCTCCGCCAGGGTGGAGAGCTGGCTGCCGATCGAGCCGTAGCCGACGATGCCGAGCGTCTTGCCGCGCACCTCGAAGCTGTCGCTGGCGGATTTGTCCCACTGGCCGGCATGGGCCGCGGCCGAACGGGGCGTGACCCGGCGCAGCAGCATGACCAACTCGCCGATCACCAGTTCGGCCACGCTGCGGGTGTTGGAGAACGGCGCATTGAACACGGGGATGCCGCGGACCCGCGCGGCCGCCAGCTCCACCTGGTTGGTGCCGACGCTGAAGCAGCCCACCACGATCAGCCGGTTGGCGGCGGCGAACACCTCGGCCGTGAGCTGCGTGCGGGACCGGATGCCCAAGATGTGCACGCCATGCACCGCGTCGATCAGCGCCGAGCCGTCGAGCGCCTTGGGCTGGCGGTCGATCTGCGCATAGCCGGCACGGCGCAGCAGGGACACGGCATTCTCGTGCACGCCCTCCAGGAGGAGGATACGGATCTTGTCCTTGCTCAGCGACAATGCGGCCATGGCGTCGGTGTCTCGGAAGTGAATGCAGGGCGTAGCGCCGGCATTCAGGTGCCGCAACTCGAACCTGCCATGCGTGCGGCGCCACCGCCGGACCGTGCCGCGAGCTTCAACAAACCCGGCCCCTTGGCGGGCGTTCCTGGACCGGGCACAAGGGTGGTCCGGGAGGCGTGCGTGGCGAACAGCGACATCGTGACGACCGGATCCGCCGCGCCGAGTGAGCCGCCACTCCGCCTCGCCTCCACGGACCTGGTCGACCTTTCCCGCATGGAGCCCAACCGCCGCCAGCAGGTGGGCGTGATCGCGCAGAGCGTGCAAATTCGGGACAGCAACACCATCGCCACCTTTGGCGCCGGGCCGCAGCGTAAGCTCTCGGGCTTCCTGGACCAACTGCTCGCCGGCACGCGCGCCGAGGAGGTCGGTCTGGCAGGCGAGCTGGTCACCGAGCTTGCCACCAACATCAAGGCACTCGATCTGCCGGCGGTGAAGCGGGAGGTGGACGGCAAGCCCTCGATGCTCGCCAGCCTACCGCTCGTCGGCAGATACTACTCCGCCCTGCGCCGTTTCCGCGAGATGCAGAAGACGGTGGTGGAGCATTTGGCCGCCATCGAGCGCAAGGCCGAGACCCACCTGGGCAAGCTGAAGGCCAGCAACGCCGGGCTGGACCGGCTGCTAGATGCGACCGAGGACAACCTACGCGAACTCGAGGCCTGGGTCGCCGGCGGGCAGCAGGCCCTGGCGCGCATGAAGGCCGAGCTGGAAGCTGAACGCGCCGCCCTCGCCGCTGTGCACGACCCGGTGGCGCTGGCCAAGCTGCGCGACATGGCCGAGCAGATCGACGCGTTCGAGACTCGGCTGGTCCGCATGCACGTGGCGTTCACCCGCGGCGTGCTCTCCATCCCGCAGGTCCGCATCGCGCAGCAGGCGGGGCGGATCGAGATCCAGAACACGCTCGACACCATCCTGTTCGACCTGCCGGATCTGAAATCGGCCATCGTGCGCGTTGCCGCCCTGCACCAGATTAGCCGCGCTGGGGACGCTACGGCTGCCCGCCGCAAGATCGGCCAGGAACTGCAGCAGATTGGCATCGACGCGCTGGACCAGGCCTACACGAAGGCGAAGCAGACCCAGGGCGACATGGGCACCGATGTCGAGCAGCTTGGCCGAGTCAGTGAGAAGATTATGGCGACGCTGGACAAGGGCAGCGAGATCGACCGCGAGAACCGCGCCAAGCGGGAGCAGGCGGTGCAGCAATTGGGCGAGGTCCGCCTCCGCCTGATGGAGGGCCTCCGCACCCAGGCCGACCAGGTCCGGCAGCCCGCGGGGACGCCCTTCCGATGAACTTCACGATCGAAACCTTCCTCAACCAATACCTCTCCCCCGGTGGCACGCGAGCGGATGCGGTGTTCACGCTGGCGGCCCAGGGCGGCGCCGCCCCGGCGCGCATCCAGCGCGTGGTCGGGCTGATCGCGGACAAGTCTGGATCCATGTCCGGCGAGAAGATGGAGGCGCTGAAGCACGCCCTGCGCGTCGCGGTCGACCAGATGGACGCGGGTACCGAGGCATTCGTGATCGCATTCGACCTCCAGCCCCGCCTGGTGCTGGACATAACGCGCATGGACGAGGCGGGCCGCCGCGCCGCCCACGCAGCGATCCAGCGCATGGAGGCGGCGGGCGGCACCGTCATGTCTGCTGCCCTCTCCATGGCCCGCTCGGTGTTCCAGCAGCGGCCCGGCGCGCTCTGCCAAGCGATCATGCTGACGGACGGGCAGAACGATTTGTCGGACCGGGCGGCCCTGGCTAGGGCGTTGCAGGCCTGTGCCGGCGTGTTCCAGGCGGATTGCCGCGGCGTCGGCACCGACTGGTCCCCGGCGCAGCTGCGTGAAATCGCCGGGCACCTGCTCGGCACGGTGGCGCTGGTCGCGAACCCGGCCCAGCTGGCGCAGGATTTCCGCGACACCCTGGCCGCCGCCATGGGCAAGTCGGTGGCCGATGTGCGGCTGCGGCTGTGGATGCCGAAGAACACGCGCCTGGTCGCGATCAAGCAGGCCTTTCCCACCGAGATCGACCTCACCGGCAAGCTGGTTCCGGTGGACGCCCGCGCGGTGGACGTGCCGCTCGGCGCCTGGGGCGAGGGCACGCAGGATTATTTCGCCACTTTCGACGTGACGCCCCTGGCTGTCGGCGAGCAGATGCTGGTCTGCCGCCCGAGCCTGGTCTGGCGGGACCCGGCGGGTGGGGAGGTCAGCGCCCCCGGCGGCAACGTCACCGTCACCTGGAGCCAGGACCCGGGGCTGACCACCCGCATCGACGCCCAGGTGGCGCATTACAGCGGCCAGGCGGAAAAGGCGCGCGCCATCCAGGACGGGCTCGAGGCCATGGAGCGGCACGACGAGGCCACTGCGACCCTGCATCTCGGCCGCGCCCTGCAGCTGGCCGAGCAGTCGGGGGACGCCGAGACCACGCGCCGGCTGCGCGAGGTGGTGCAGTCCGATGCGGGCGGCACCCTGCAGCTGCGGCGCGGCGCCGAGAAAGTGGCCGTCATGGACCTGGACGTCGCCTCCACGCGCACCGTGCGCGCCAAGCGGGACTGATGGACCGGTGCCAAAGCGCATCCCAACCTACGATTATTGGCGTCGATCCTGGCCATGAAGACCTCCTGCCCGAAATGCGGCGCCAACTCCACCGATCCGGAGTTCTGCTCCGAGTGCGGCGCGGCCCTTGGAGCCCCACCCGAAGCCGCGGCGGAGCCCGGGCCCGGGGCACCCGAAGCCTGCCCGGTGTGCGGTGAGCCACGGCCTGGCCCGTTCGCCCGATTTTGCGACAACTGCCGCTACGACTTCACGGCCAAGCAGCCCTTTTCCGCCGCGCCACCACCGCCGCCCGCCGCTGCGGTGCCGCCCGAGCTTCCGGCCGCGATCCCCGGCCACTGGGACCTGCACGCCTCCGTGGACCTCTCGCTGCGCCGCCCGGAGGATCCCATGCCGGCCGACACGCGGGATCGTATCTTTCCCCTCGACCTCGCCGACCACCTGATCGGCCGCCGCTCCGACAAGGAAGACATCCATCCCGAGATCGTCATCGACGACCCCGGCATCTCCCGCCGCCACGCGCGCATCCTGCGGGCGGCGGACGGCACGCTCAGCCTGCTGGATCTGGGCTCGATGAATGGCACGAAGCTCGACGGCCGTGCGGTCGAGCCGAACGTTCCGGTGCCGCTGGCTGGTGGCAGCCAAGTCACGCTCGGCTGCTGGACACGGCTCGTCGTGCAGCCGCGCTGATGTTCGATGCTTTGAGCGCACCGGGCCGGGCCAGGATCTCGACACCGGGTTGGCTGGTCCGCGCGGCCGGGGTCATCGTGCTGCTGGCCGTGCTGGCCGCGGGCGCCGTGCTGTGGGCGGCCGGCGGTATCCAGGACGCCGCGCGCACGATCGGGCGGGATGCCGAACCGTCGGTGGCCCTGGCGTTGCGCATCACGGCGACACTGGCGGACATGAACGCGGCCGCAGTCGGCGACTCGCTGACGGAGAACGCCGCCGCCTCGGGCACGTCTCGCGCGTTCCGCGTTGGCGAGGCCGCGCTGTCCACGGACCTGGTTCAAGCGGCCCGCAACATCACCTATGGCCGCGCCGAGTCCGACCCGCTGGAACAATTGCAAGCCGCGCTGCTTGGCTACGAGGAGGCGGTGGTCGAGAGCCGCTACATCGGCGGCACGGACGCGCTGATCACGTCGCGCCGGGTGCAATGGGCGAGCCGGGTGAACCGCGAAATCGCGGCGCCGGCGGCGCAGGCCCTGGCGGACGCCAACGCGACGGTGCTGGAAGACCGCTGGAGCGCGTATCAGGCCCGTTGGCTGCCAGGCTTGGCGATCGGGGTCGCCGCCCTGGTGCTGCTGGCGGCCGTGCTCGTGGCCGTGCAGCTCTGGCTGCTGCGGCGGACGCGGCGCGTGATCAACCTGCCGCTCGCCGCCGCCACCGCGATATGCGCTGCCGCCGCGGTCTGGTTCGGCAGCCAGGCGATTTCCGGCCACGGCACGCTGCGCGCTGCCAAGCAGGACGCTTATGACAGCCTGTGCGTGCTGTTCCACGCCAAGGCTGCGGTCTATGCGATCCGGTCCGACATGTCGCTATGGCTGCTCGACCCGACCATACGGGCGGAAGCGGCGGCGCGGATCGGGCAATCGGAGCAGGCCTTGATCGGCGCCGCCAGCACGGACACACCCACAGCCCGCGCCCTGGCGGCCGGAATGCAGGCCGCGATGCAGACCGAGCAGCAGGGCGACGCCGCCCGCGCCCTGACCCAGGTGCCGAAGACCGGCGGGCTGCTGGGCGCCGAGCTTTCCAACGTCACGTTCGGCGTGCCGGAACGCGAAGCCGCCACCGCCGCGGTGAACCATCTGCTGGAAGCCGTTGCGTATGTCCAAGCGATCCAGGCCCAAGCCGTGCGCGACCGTGCCGGAGCCGCCACGAACTGGCTGCGCGAGGCGCCCGGTGGCGGCGTTCCGGTGTTCGCCGCCGAACAGGATGCGCTGGACCGGACGATCGCGGTGAACCAGTCCGAGTTCGATCGCGACACGACCGAGATCCTGGCCAGCGCCGCACTGATCGCCCCGGCGACGCTGGCCGCCCTGGCTTTAGTGGCGCTGCTGTCCGCTGGCGGGCTGTGGTTGCGGCTGCGCGAGTACGGCTGATGGCACCGACGCTGGAGGCGGTGGACGCCGCGCTGGCCAGCTGGCGCGACCGCCTGGCCGCCGCCAGCCGCAACGTGTCCGAACTGGGCGAACTGCCGGATTACGGCGTCGCCAGACAGGCCGCTAAAGGCCACGGCCGGGTGGCGGACGAGGCACGGGCCTTGGTCGCCACCATGGACGAGTTGTGGCAGGGCGTGCTGCTGATCGGCGCGGCGCTGGACCGGGCGGAGGCAGCACGTAGCCGCGGCTCCCGCCTGTGGCGCGGGGAGGAGGCGGCGAGGGAGGCGATGGCCATCTTGCAGGGTCCGTCGGTGCAGGTGGACCTGTCCGACACCCCCGTGCTGCACCGCCGCCTGCTGGCCGGGCCCCGCGCCACCGCCACCGTCTCGCCGGAGACGCTGCTGCAAACGATGGAGGTCGCGTTCGACCGCGCCCGCGAGCAGTTGGAACGCATCACCGAGGCAGCGCAGCGGGCGGATGCATTACAGACCCGGCTCGCCGCCGCGGTCGCGACCCTGCCCGCCGGGCCGTTCGCCGCCCGACTGGCAGATGCTGTCCGGCCCGACCCGCTGGACCGGCTGGAGGCGCTCGAGGCCCTGCGCCCGGCGGTGGAGGTGGCAGCCGCCGAGTTTGGGCAGGGCCGCGCCGGGCTGGCAGCGGCACGCTCGGCCTTGGCGTCGCTGGTGGAGGCGGATGCGAGGACACGCGGCGAGGCGGAGCGATGCCGGGCGGCCGTGGCCACGGCGCTGCCGCCCGCCACGGCGGCACTACCGGAACTCAGCGCCTGGCTGGGGCGGCTGGAGCAGACGCTGGCCGCCGGCCGGTTGCAGGCCTGCGCGATCGGGCTCGCCAACTGGCTGGCGCTGCACGACCGGGCTGCATCCGAGACCGCCTCGCTCGCTACCGGCGCCACCGCCGCCCTGGCGCGGCGGGACGAGCTCCGCGCCCGGCTGGGAGGGCTGCGCGCGAAGCACCGTGCCCGTTCCGCACCGCAGGCCGACCTGCTCGGCACCGCTGCGAAGGCCGCCGTCGAACACGATCCGGTCGACCTTGATAGCGCCGCAGCAGCCTTGAGCGCCTACCAGGCGGTCCTCGCCGGCCCGTCGTCCGCCCCCTGAACGGAGCTGCCATGGCACGCGCCTGCACTGACCCGAGCTGCCCCGGCCAATTCGACGGCGGCTTCTGCGACACTTGCGGCCGGACCGAACCTGCCAACGGTGCCACCGCGCCCGCCAGTGTGCCCGCTACCACGCCCAACCGGGCCGGCACCGCATCGGGCGCCGCCCCCACCGCGCGAGAGGGCGGCTACGGCCGGGTGACCGGACGGCTCACCGGGGCGCGGCGGCCCGCCCCGGCCGGGGGCACCGCAACCGGCACCACACCCGGCACCAGCGCTCCGGCCGCCGGGTCCGGCAGCACGCGCTCCCGAAGCACCCGCGGCAGCAGCAGCCGGCGGCGGGCGCTGGGCGGCGGGCTTGTGCAGATGCCGGTCGAGCCTGGCGTGGAGCCGCTCGCCCTGGTGATGGCGGACACGCGCATCCCGTACAGCAAGGCGGTTTGCCCGGGCTGCGGCAACCGGGTGAACCCGGACAAGCGGTTCTGCTCCAACTGCGGCGCCGAGTACAGCTTCCGGCCGTCGCTCAAGGCGGGCGACGTGCTGGCCGACCAGTACGAGGTTAAGGGCCCGATCGCGTTCGGCGGGCTGGGCTGGATCTATCTCGCGATGGATACGCGGCTGAACCGCTGGGTGGTGCTGAAGGGCCTGCTCAACGCCAAGGATGCCGCGGCGGCCGCCGCGGCGGTTGCGGAGCGGCAATTCCTCGCCTCCGTCAAGCACGGCAAGATTGTCGGCATCTACACCTTCGTCCAGCGCGGCGGCGAGAGCTTCATCGTGATGGAGTATGTCGGAGGCCGCACCCTGAAGGCGATCCGCCGGGAGCGCGGGCCGCTGCCGCTGGCCGAGGCGATGGCCTTCATCCTCGGCATCCTCCCCGCTTTTGCCTCCTTGCACGACCAGGGCCTGGTCTACTGCGACTTCAAGCCCGACAACGTTATGCTCGAGGGCGACGACGTGAAGCTGATCGACATGGGTGCCGTCCGCCGCACCGGCGATCCGCACGGCGACATCTACGGCACCACCGGCTACAAGGCGCCCGAGGCGGATGACGACCCGCAGGCCGTGTCCGACCTCTACACGATCGGGCGCACGCTTGCCGTGCTGCTGATGGATTTCGACAACACCGGGCGCTGGAAGCAGGCGCTGCCGCCGCCGGACGAGCTGCTGCACATCGTCCCCGAGGCCGCCCTGCGCGCGGCAGGGCTCGACCCGGCGGCTGCACTGCGCGCCACGATGGCGGACGGCGCCCCCCTGCCCGCCTGGTTGCGCTGGAGTGGGGGGAGCCGGGCATTCAGCGGCACCGCGCCCGCCGGGGTCGCGGGGCTGGACGTTGTGGTCGCCGGGGATGGCGGAATGCTGCCGGTGGTGCTTGGCCTGCCGCTCGCCGCCAATGAGAGCCTGTACCGCTTCCTGCTGAAAGCCACCGCCGCCAGCATGGACGCGCGCTTCCAAACGGCGGACGAGATGGCCGTGCAGCTGACCGGCGTGTTGCGGGAGACGGTGGCGCGCACCGCCCCGATCCCCGCGCAGGACAGCGCCGTGTTCCTGACCGAGCGCGCCGCCACCGGCGACCCGCGCCGGCTGGACGAGGCCTGGCGCCGCCTGCCGGATCTGCGCCTGGATGCCGCCGACCCTGCCGCCTCCGCCCTGTTCGCGCTGGGCGGCGCCCAGCCGGAGGACCGCGGCGGCATCCTCGCCGCCGCCGCAGGCACCTTCCCCGCTTCGGCCGAGGCACGGCTGCGCATGGCCGACGCGATGATCCTGGCCGCACCCGCCGATGTGGAGACGGTGATGCGCCCGCTGGACGAGGCGCTTGGCATCGACCCGTTCGATTGGCGGCCGGACTGGTATTGCGGCAAGCTGTATCTGTCGCTGGGCCGTGCGGCCGAGGCGATCGAGTGTTTCGACAAGGTCTACAGCGAGATACCCGGCGAGCCCGCGCCCAAGCTGGCCCTCGCCATGGCGCTGGAGGCGGACCGCCGTAGCGCCGAGGCCGCCGGGCTGTATGACGTCGCCGGCCGCACCGACCCGGCGCTCGCCGCCGCCGCGTTCGGCCTCGCCCGCTGCCGCCTGGCCGCCGGGGACCGCGCCGGTGCGGTGGCAGCGCTGGCCCGCGTGCCGGACGGCGTGACCCTCGCCGCGGAGGCGCGGCTGGCCGCCGTGCGCGCGCTGACCGATGACAACCCGGCCGAGGCCAACCTGTACCAGGCCGCGACGATCCTGGCCGGGCTGAGCCGCACCGACATCGCCCGCTACGAGGCGGAGGCGGCGCTGGCACTGGAGGCGGCGCGGCAGGCGGAAGCCGGGCGCTTGCAGCCGAACGGGCCGACGCTGCTGGGCGTGGCGGCCGCGGGCAAGCCGCTGCGCCGCCGGGCCGAGTTGGCGCTTCGCGCCTGTGCCCGGCTCAGCGAGGCGGCGGCCCAGCGCATCGCCTACGTGGACCGGGCCAACGGCGTGCGGCCGCGGACGTGGCTGTGAGTGAGGCTGGAGGCACGTGCCGCCGCTGCGGTGCCCCGGTGGCCCCTGGCGACCGGTTCTGCTCCGAGTGCGGCGCCCGCCTTGCCGCGCCAGAGCCGCCCGCCAGCCAGGGCCGCGCCGAAGCCGCAGGGCCGGGGCTGGCCGGCCAGACCGACCCTGGCGTACGCCACACTGCGAACCAGGACGCCTTCGCCCTATCCGGCCCGGCCGCGGGCGGGGACGGCGCCATCCTGGTGTTGTGCGACGGCGTGTCCAACTCGCAGACGCCGGACTTGGCCAGCGCCACCGCCGCCCGCATCGCGCACGACGTGTTGGCTGGAGGCGGCGCCATGGCAGCCGCCATCCGCGCCGCGCACGAGGCCGTCTGCGCCCTCCCGTTCGACCGCCAGGCCGAGCTGGACCCACCCGCCACCACCATCGTCGCTGCCCGGCTGGACGGTGGCCAGGCCACCATCGGCTGGCTGGGCGACAGCCGCGCCTACACCCTGCACGCGGGGGGCGACGCGGTGCTGACGCGCGACCATTCCTGGCTGGCCGCGATGCTGGAACGCGGGGAGATGACCGAGGCCGCCGCCCGGCGAGACCCCCGCGCCCACGCGTTGCTGCATTGCCTGGGCACCACGGATTTCGCTAAGGCCAGCCCCTGCCCCGAGCCCGGCGTGATCACCGTGGCCCCATCCGGCGACTGGCTGCTGCTATGCAGCGACGGGCTGTGGAACTACGCCGAGACCGGGTCCGCGATCGCGCTCGCGGCGAGCCAGGGCGTGCAGGGGGACGCGGCGGATCTGTGCGCACGCCTGGTGGCGTTCGCCCGGTCCAGCGGCGGGCACGACAACATCACGGCGCTGGCAGTGCGGTGGGCGGCGTAGCCCGGCTGCTCACCACCATCTCGCCCCGGTCGGGCAAGCCGCAGCATTGCTGTATTCCCGTCACAACCGGACTTGATCCTGGTATCCACGCAGCTGGGCTCATGACATCGAAGCAGTTTGGCTGCGGATCAGGCCAAGTCGGCGTGGCCCGTGCGCGCGTACCCCGTGGATGGTCGGATCAAGTCCGACCATCCATACGCACACACCGGCCCAACCAGGTTGCGGACGACAGCGGCAAGTCGTCG
>CAXSEG010000039.1:0-20193 GCA_964235545.1 uncultured Acetobacteraceae bacterium | reverse complement strand
TGGTCCAGCAGGTGGCGGATGTTCTTCTCGAAATACACCTTGTCCGCCACGTCCACCTTGGCCGCGAGCTTGATCGGCATGCCGGCCGCCTGGGCGATGCGGATGGCGCGGTCCGGGCATTTCTCGGGCGCCATGCGGCCGAGGAAGGCGAGGTAACCCTGCGGATTGCCGACCGGGGTCAACAGCTTCTCCGGCAGGCCGTGCAGCACCGTGTCGACAAAGTTCGCCTGCGGCAACGGGCGGCGCTGGCTGTCGGAGATCGACACCACGGGCACGTTCGGGAACATGTCGAACACCGGCTGCAGCTCCGGCAGATCCAGCCGGCCGTGCAGGGTGGTGACGAAGGGCGTGCGCTGCCGGCCGAACAGGCTGAACGACCAATAATCCATGTGGAAGTGCAGCACGTCGAACTCTTCGGCCTTCTGGCGCACCGATTCCATCAGCAGCATGTGCGGCGCGATCGGGTCACGGATCGCCGGGTCCAGCCGCAGCGCACGGGGCCAGATCGGCTCGAGCTTGGCGGTGGTGATGCTGTCTCCGCTGGCGAACAGGGTCACGTCATGCCCCATCGCGACCAGCTCCTCCGTCAGGAAGGAGACGACGCGCTCGGTGCCGCCATACAGCTTTGGCGGGACGGCTTCGTGGAGGGGAGCAATCTGCGCGATACGCATCGTTCGGTATCTCCTTTTACTGCACTGCATCATCATCCCGATCGAGGCATGAATAGGGCGGTGTCGCCACCGATCCGCCCCACTTGCGCGCGATGCTCTGGTCATGACGAAAACGCCAGCAAACGTGACGCTTCACGAACTTGTTGGCTGACCGATACGCGCCGCCATGCGTCCGTATCGAACAGGGGTGTTTGCACATGGGCCGGACCGATCCTCAACCCGTAGACGTCTCCCAGCGGCCGGTGGCGTTCATGCTGCGCTACATCCGCCGCCATGCCACTGGGCACGCGGTGGTTCTGGCGTCCGTCGTCCTGGCGGTGGGGTGCTCGATCGCTTCGCAGTATTCGGTCAAGCACCTGGTCGATACGCTGACGGCGGGCCAGCACGGGCCGGTCTGGACGGCGTTCATTCTGCTCGCAGGGTTGATCGCGGCGGACAACATGCTGTGGCGCGTGGGTGGCTGGGTGGCGTCGCACAGCTTCGTGGCCGTCACCGGGGACCTGCGGCGGGACCTGTTCCACCATCTCACGGGGCACTCGCCGGGCTACTTCGCGGACCGTCCGCCGGGCACGCTGGCTGGCCGGGTCACGGCGACCGGCAACGCTATCTACACCGTCGAGAACACCTTTGCCTGGAACGTGCTGCCGCCGCTGCTCGCGGTGGCCGGGTCGATCGCGGTGATGCTGACGGTCAGCCCGCTGATGGCGCTGATGCTGATCGTGGTGTCCGGCCTGCTGGCCTGGGTGTTGAGCGTGCTGGCCAAGCGGGGCCGGCCGCTGCACCACCAATACGCGGCCGATGCCGCCGCCGTGGATGGCGAGCTGGTGGACGTGATCAACAACATGCCGCTGGTGCGCGCGTTCGGGGCCACGATGCGCGAGCGCCAGCGCTTCAGCGACCGGGTGGAGCAGGAGATGAGCACGCGCGGCCGCTCGCTGCGCTACCTGGAAAAGCTGCGCCTGTTCCACGCCGCCGTCACCGCGGCGCTGACCGCGGGGCTGCTGGCCTGGGCGATCATGCTGTGGGAGGCCGGGTCCGCCAGCCCCGGGGACGTCGTGCTGGTCACCACCCTCGGCTTCACCATCCTGCATGGCACGCGGGACCTGGCGGTGGCGCTGGTGGACACGATCCAGCACGTCGCCCGCCTGTCCGAGGCGCTGGCGACCCTGCTGCTGCCGCACGAGCTGCTGGACGCCAAGGAGGCGCACGCGCTGGACAGCCCGCGCGGCCGGGTCGAGTTCCAGGACGTGACCTACGCCTACCCGGCGAGCAGCCAATCGGTGCTGGACCATTTCAGCCTGACGGTCGAGGCCGGCACGCGGGTCGGGCTGGTGGGGCGCTCGGGCTCCGGCAAGTCCACCGTGCTGGCGCTGCTGCAACGCCAGCGGGACGTGCCGTCCGGCCGCATCCTGGTGGACGGGCACGACATCGCCGACCTGACGCAGGCGAGCCTGCACGATGCGATCGGCGTGGTGCCGCAGGACGTCTCCCTGTTCCACCGCTCGGTGCTGGAGAACATCCGCTACGGCCGGCCGGGGGCCTCGGACGCCGAGGTGCGCGCCGCGGCGGAGGCCGCGAGTTGCCGCCAGTTCATCGAGGCGCTGTCCGAAGGCTACGACACCCCCGTCGGCGACCGCGGGGTGAAGCTCTCCGGCGGCCAGCGGCAGCGGCTGGCGATCGCCCGGGCCTTTCTGCGCAACGCCCCCATCCTGCTGCTGGACGAGGCCACCAGTGCGCTGGACAGCGAGTCGGAGGCAGCGGTGCAGCGCGCGCTGAACCGCCTGATGCAGGGGCGCACCGTGGTCGCGGTGGCACACCGGCTGTCCACGCTGAAGGAGTTCGACCGGATCGTCGTGATGCAATCCGGACGCATCCTTCAGGACGGCACGCCGGCGCAGCTGGAACGGAGCAACGGGCCGTTCCGGGACTTGCTGCTGCGGCAGCAGACAGGTGTGGCGACGCTGGAGGTGGCGGCGGCTTAGCACCCCCGTAGGATGGGATGCGCTTTGGCATCTCACCGATACGCGCACGAACCTGGCGTCTGGGCGCGACCGGCCTCGTTCCGACCTGCTATGAAATGATCACCTGGGCAATCGGAGACCTTGGGCCGCCGCAGTCAGGCCCGACCAGAGCAAAAAAGGGAGGTCACGAAGAACACGGAGGAAGAGAAGGACATGGAGAAGCAAGGCTCGACGGGGTAAAGACGAACATCGATGCCAGACAATCCCTCTTTTCTTCCTCCTCTTCTCTCCTCTTCCTCTGTGACCCGCTTGCCTTTCTCCAAACAAGCCGTTCGGTCGATGTATGGGCACGCACTCGGCCACCCGCCCGGCGTCATTCACCCCGTGGTTGGCCCAAACCCGCCGCCAGCCCCATCCGCACCGCTTCGGCGAGGCTCTTGGCGCCGAGCCGCGCCATCAACGAGGCCCGATGCACCTCCACGGTGCGGTGGCTGATGCCCATGTCACGGGCAATTTCCTTGTTGGACTGGCCGGCCACGAGGGCGGCCAGCACCGCCCGTTCGCGCGGGGTGAGGGGCGGCAAGTCGCGGAGCCGGGCGATCCCGGCGGCGACCGCTTCGGCGACGGCGTCCAGCAGGCTGTCCGGCGGATACGGCTTCTCCATGAAGTTCACCACGCCCAGCCGCATTGCCGCCACTGCGAGCGGCACGTCCCCGTGCCCGGTCACGATGATGACCGGGAAACCGGCGGCGCGGGCCGACAGTGCCCGTTGCACGTCCAGCCCCGTCATCATGCCGTCCCCCATCCGCACGTCCACCACGGCGCAGGCCGGCGGCTCACCCGCATCCAGTTCGGCCATCATCGCCTCCCCCGAGGCGAACGCGGTGACGCGGTAACCGGCGTCATCCAGCAGCATTGCCAGCGAGCGCCGCACAGCGTCGTCGTCGTCGGTCACATAGACCAGCGGCCGCTCGGGAGATGTCACTTGCATCGGGCCACTACTCGGCGGCTTCGCGGCTGGTCGGCGGCGCGGCGGCGGAGGCCGCGAGCGTCGGGGGGCGGGGTGGGAGCGTGAACATGAACGCGGCACCGCCGGTCGCATGGTTGGCCGCCGTGATCCATCCGCCATGCGCCGAGACGATGGTGCGGCAGATTGCCAGGCCGACACCCAGACCGCCCTCCTTGGAGCTGCCGCCGAACACGTCGAACAGGCGCTCCGCGGCCTGGGGATCGATGCCGGCGCCGCTATCCATCACGCTGACCATGGCCGACCCGTCGGCGGCCGGCTCCAGCACGACCCACACGTCCCCGCCCCCGGCCACTGCATCGGCCGCGTTGCGCACCAGGTTGGAGACGACCTGCTGGATGGAGACGGGGTCCGCCAGGGCATCGAGCGCCTCCTCCAAATGGAGGTTCAGGCGCGCGTCCTTGTGGCCGCTGTGGCGCCAGGCGGCCTCTGCGGCTTCGCGCACCAGCGGTGCCAACTTGACGTGCTGCATGGCCGTCTGCCCGATGAAGCCGCGCAGGCGCTTGACGATCTCGCCGGTGCGCAACACCTGGGCCGAGGCTTCGGCCATCGCGTCCGCGACCGGCTTGGTGTCGGACGCGGCGGCACCTGGTGCGGTGAGCCGGCGCATGGCGACGGCCAGGAAGTTGGCCGCGGCCGAGAGCGGCTGGTGAAGTTCGTGGGCCAGGCCCGCCCCCATCGCCGCAACCGCGCTCAGGCGCCCGGCCCGCGCCAGGTCCGACTGCAGGCGCTGCAGCCGGCCATCGGCGGCCACCCGCTCCGTCACGTCCCGCGCGATGGAGATCGTGCCGATGGCCGCCCCGTGGGGGTTGCGCAAGGCCGAATGGCTCACCTCGAACACCCGGCCATCCACGGACGCGACCCGGCCCGGACCGGCGCGGGCCAGGGCCCCAGCGCCGGCCAGGCCCGTGCCATCGACCTTGTGGTCCACGGCATCCGCGCCGCTGCGGAAACCGAACAGCGCCGCACTGGCCTGGTTGGCCAGCACCAGCCGGTCGGCGTCGTTGCGCGCGAAGATCAGGTCGCTCGAGCCGTCGATCACCGCCTGCAGCAGGTCATGCCCACGCTGCACGTCGCCCAGCAGCGCCTGCTCGGTCAGCCGCCGGGCCGCGATGTCACGGCCGGCGGTGCACAGGGCGTCCTGTACGAAAGCGAAGTCCCGCACCGGAAGCGGCTGCGGGGAGACGGCTTGCCCTTCGCCGAGCGCCCGGGCCGTGCGCTCGAGGCTACTCACGCTGCCGTTAATACGGCGGGCGACCAGCAGCGCGCCGACCAGGCCGCCCAGGATCAACGGCACCGCTGCCGCCGCGAGCCAGTACAGCGCCGTCCGGGTCGGCTGGGCCAGCAACGTGTCGGAAGCGCCGACCACCACGGTCCACCCACTCGGCAACCGGGTGTGGACGCCGCTCAGCGGCTTGCCGTCGAGGTCGAAGCCCTGCCACGGACCGGAGGACCCATCCGGCTGCCCGAACGTGTCCATCGCGGTGCCGCGGCCGACATAGTCGTTCGAGCGCGGGTAGCGGGCCACGACCATCCCATTGCGGCCCAGCACCGCGATGAACCAGCGCGGCGGCAACCCCGCCACGTTGAGCCAACTGGCCACGGTATCGGGGGTGAAAGCCACCTCCAGCGCATAGCCGCCCTCGGCCGCGCTGCCGTTGCCCAGCCGGGCCGGCACGACCACGCGGGTCAGGAACGGGTGGGTCATCCCGCTGGTGTAGACGTCGGAGACGAACGCGCGGTTGGCCGCCAGGACCGGACCGGCCTGCCGGTCCTCCGGCGGCAAGGTGGGCGGCACGGCGCCGCGCGCCACCCGCGTCGCCACGATCTGGTTGCCGGCGGGGTCACGCAGGACGACGTCCACCTGGCGGGATGCGGCCAGCTCGTCGGCACCCTGGCGGAACGCCGTCAGGTCCCGCGCGGCGAGGCTCGGTGACATCGCGAGCAGCCGGGCAGTGGCCGTCATCGCGTCCAGCCCCTGGTCCAGGCCGTTGGCGCTGGCGGCCAACAACAGGCGCATCTCGAACTGCACCTCGGACTTGTGGGCCCGGATCGCGTCGTGCGCCTCCACGCTGGCCAGCACCAGCAGCGGCAGCATCACCGCGCCGGTCAGCGCGAGCAGGTACCAGCGCAGGCTGATGACGATCGCGCGCCGGCCAGGCCGCGTGGGTGCGTTCGACCCTACTTCCAGGCTTCTCGATGCAGCACTCATCCGTGCATTCCTACACGGTTTACGTAGTTGTACGGAGTACGGCGTGCCGGTGGATTTGGTAGAGGACAAGCTGGGATGGCATGCCGGAGGGCAGCTTATGGTTGGGGCGTTTTCGGTGGAGGCTGCGTCCGGGCTATGGTCGGACAGCATGGCCCGCGGCACGCCAGCCGGGCGCGCGGCAGGCCTCGAGTGCAGGGTGCGCGTGTTCTTCGAGATGGCGTCCGCGATCGGACTGAGCCTCCACGAGGAGCGGACCCTGCTGGATATCGAGCAGCACGACATGGTCCTGCTACGGATGGCTCCCGCCAAGGCGTTCAAACTCGGCGGCAGCAAGCTGGAACGCCGGGTGGCCTACGCGATCCCGATCCTGCAGCGGATGATCGCGTCCATGTCGTGTTGAACGCGGTCGACTTGGCGGCCATACGGTAGGCCACCCCTCGCGGCCTAGTACCGCTTGTAGGCCAGGAACTTGCCGCTCATCGTCAGCTTCACCCGGTCGCCTTTCTGGTCGGGCTGGCGCTCCATCGTCATGTCGAAGTCGATCGCCGACATGATGCCGTCGCCGAACTCCTCGTGGATCATCTCCTTCCACGTCGTGCCATACACGCTGACCAGCTCGTAGAAGCGGTAGATCAGCGGGTCCGTCGGCACGGCCGTCGGCAGCGAGCCGCGATAGGGCGCCTCCGCCAGCAGGGCAGTCTCGGCCGGGGTGAGGTCGAACAGTACCGCCGTCTTCTCGGCCGTCTCGGGCGTCATGGACATCTGGCCCAGGCAGGCGGCGCAGACCCAGACCGGCGCGTGGCCCAGCTTCTCGGCGACTTGCGGCCAGGTCCATCCCTTGGCCTTCTTGGCGGCCACGATCTTCTGGCCCAGGGCAGTCTTTGCTTCGTTCATCAGGAGTTCTCCAAGGGTTCAGGCGACACGTTCGGCCGGACGCACTTCTGGGACGATGCGGCCGGTCCAGCCCTCCGGCCGGGAGCCCGCCAGGATGCGCGAGCGGCTGACCAGGAAATCCACGATGTGGTTGCGCAGCTCGTAGTAGCCCGGCGCATGGTGGATCTCGGTGCGGATGCGGGGGCGTGGCAAGGTGTTGACCACCACCTCCGCCACCCGCGCATCCGGGCCGTTGGTCATCAGCAGGATGCGGTCGGCGAGCAGGATCGCCTCGTCCACGTCATGCGTGATCATGAACGCGGTCTGCCCGGCGTCGCTGACCAGGCGCAGCACCTCGTCCTGCAGGGTGCCGCGGGTCAGCGCGTCGAGGGCGGAGAACGGCTCGTCCATCAGCAGCAACTGCGGCTCGATGGCCAGCGCGCGGGCGATGCCGACGCGCTGCTTCATGCCGCCCGAGAGTTCGGACGGCTTGCGGCCCGCCGCCTCGGCCAGGCCCACCAGGTTGAGCACCTGAGCCGCATGGTCCTCCACCTTAGCGCGCGTCCAGCCGCGGTGGCGGGAGCGGACGGCGAAGGCGACGTTGCCCAGCGCCGTGAGCCACGGCAGCAGCGCGTGGGACTGGAAGATCACCGCGCGGTCAAGGGCCGGGCCGGACACTTCGCACCCATCCATTACGATGCTGCCCGCCTCCGATGCCTCAAGCCCGGCCAGGATATTCAGGATCGTGGTCTTGCCGCAACCGGAATGACCAATTAGCGCCACGAACTCCCCGCGGTCCACGCCGAACCACACGTCGCGGAACACCGGGCGCTTGCCGTAGCTGCGGGCGATGCCCTCGACCGAGAGCCAAGGCCTCATCGCCGCCTCGGGGGGAGGGGTGCCATATGAACCCGGGTCAATGTGTGTGCCAGATCGATGTCGAGAACGATATCTGTTGCCACCCCCCCCCGGCCCCTCCCACAAGGGGAGGGGGGAAGAACATGCGGCTCACTCCCGCCACGCGAACGCCTGCGCTAGGCGCCCAAGCCCCTTGTCCAGCGCCATGCCCACCAGCCCGATCAGCAGGATCGCCACCACGATGTCCGCGATCGAGAGGTTGTTCCACTGGTTCCACACGAAATAGCCGATGCCCGTGCCGCCAACCAGCATCTCGGCGGCGATGATCACGAGCCAGGCGATGCCGATGGAGATGCGCATCCCCGTCATGATGGTGGGGGCCGCCGCAGGCAGGATCACTTGGAACGCCGTCCGCCACGCCCCCGCCTCCAGCGTGCGGGCAACGTTCAGCCATTCCCGCCGCACCGCACCCGCGCCATAGGCGGTGTTCAGCAGCATCGGCCAGATTGCGCAGATGAAGATCACGAAGATGGCCGAGATGGAGCTGTCCTTGATGGTGTAGAGCGCCAGCGGCATCCAGGCGAGCGGGCTGACGGGCCGCAGCACCTGGATGATCGGGTCCAGCGCGCCGTTCAGCACCGGGCTCATGCCGATCAGGAAACCGAGCGGCACCGCCACGATCACCGCCAGCCCGAAGCCCAGCGCCACCCGCAACAGGGACCAGCCGAGCTGGATCCCAATCCCCTGGTCGTTGGTGCCGTGGATGTAGAACGGGTCCTTCAGCAGCACCCAGGCGCGCTGCGCGACGTCTGACGGGCGCGGCATGGGGGATTTCTGCCCCTGGCTAGCGGCCGTGCCGACCAACGCGGCGTACTCCGGATCCACCGTCACCATCCCGGCGGCGGGCGTGGCGGCGTACTGCCACGCGCCGAGGAACACCGCCAGGATCAGCAGTGTCAACGCCAGGGATTGCAGGCGGACGCGCTTCAAGCGCGCTTGATCGGGAAGGACGCGACGTAGTCGTCGGGTTTGGCCGGGTCGAAGGTCTTGCCCATGATCGTGTAGCTCCGGTACGCGGTGTCCGGCGGGGTCAGCCCGGCCTGCTTCATCGCCGCCGCGGCATCCGTCGCGAGGTATACCTGGTTGGCCACGTCCCGCCAGGCGATGTCGCCCTTCACCTGCCCCCAGCGCTTCATCTGCGTCATGATCCACACCGCCATCGAGCCGTAGGGGAACGGGTCGAAGCTCACCCGCTCCGGCACGCGCTTGATGCCGCCCAGCCCGTCCGCGTAGGTGCCGGTCAGCGCCTGCTCCACCACGGTTTGCGGTTGGTTGAGGTAGTTCTGCGCGCTGATCACGTCGGCGATGGACTTGCGGTTCTCCACCTTGTTGGCATAGGCGGTGCTGTCCACGATCGCCTGGGTCAACGCGCGGAACGTGTTCGGCATCTGGCGGATCACCGCCTGGCTGATGCCGAGGGCGCAGCACGGATGGCCGTCCCACAGCTCGCGGGTGAGCAGGTGGATGAAGCCGACCCCGTCATAGACGGCGCGCTGGTTGAACGGATCGGGGCCCAGGAAGCCGTCGATGTTCTCGGCCCGCAGATTGGCCACCATCTCCGGCGGCGCGATCACCCGCAGCTGCACGTCCCGGTCCGGGTCCAGACCGGCCTCCGCCAGGTAGTAGCGCAGCAGGTAGTTGTGCATCGAGTAGTCGGACGGGATGCCGAACTTCATCCCCTTCCACTTGGAGGGCTCGCGGTTGTCCTTGTGCTTCATCGCCAGGGTGATCGCCTGGCCGTTGATGTTCTCGATCGCCGGCACCGCGAACGGCACCGGGCCGGACCCGGCACCGAGTGTCAGCGCCAGCGGCATCGGGCTGAGCATGTGGGAGGCGTCGTACTCGCCGTTCAGCACCTTGTCCCGCACCACGGCCCAGCCGGCGGTGCGCACCACGTCCACGTTCAGGCCGTGCTTGTCGTAGAAGCCCATCGGGGCGGCGAGGATGATCGGGGTCGCGCAGGTGATGGCGATGAAGCCGATCTTCAGGTCCTTCTTCTCCGGCGCGCCGGCCCCTTGAGCCCAGGCCTCCTGCGCGCGCAGGATGGGGAACACTCGGTCCATCGCCGCCGCGACGGTGGCGGCGCCCAGCACCTTCAGGACGCGGCGGCGCCCCGCCTCCCCGCCGAATGCGGCACGCTCGGCGGCGGTCCGGATCGCGTCCGTAGCTGGGGGCGCGTCGCAGGCGAACGGGGTGACGCCGCAGGTGCAACCGGCAGGGTGGGCGGCGAAGGGACGGCGGGACACGGCATGGCTCCCAAGTACTTGGCGCACAAAGCGCATCTGACATTCAGCAAGGCACGTGCCATTTTCACGGACTGGCGGGGCGTCCCGCGTTGCGTGCCATGGGCACCCCCGACGAGACGAGCGATGCCACGCGCTTGTGCAGACAGACCGGTCTGTGCACATGCCGTGAACAACCGAGTTGCCCCGCAACCCTTTCCGTGCCGGATTGTGCACCGAATCGAGTAGCAGGTAAGCCATGCAGCCGCCCCTCCATCTCCACACGCCGGGCTGGGTCAGCCAGTTCCGCAGCTTCATCCTGCGCGGCAACGTGGTCGACCTCGCCGTCGGCATCATCATCGGCGCTGCATTCACCGGCATCGTGAACAGCCTGGTGAAGGACATCTTCACTCCCCTGCTCGGCTTGCTGATCGGCGGGATCGACTTTACCAACCTGTTCGTCACCCTGCGCGGGCCGGTGCAGCCGACGTTGGACGCGGCGCAGAAGGCGGGCGCCGTCACGCTGAATTTCGGCATCTTCCTCAACGCCGTGATCCAGTTCGTGATCGTGGCATTCGCGATTTTCTGGGTGGTCAAGGCGCTCAGCCGGCTGCAACGGCGCGACGCGTTCGCGCCCACGCCGCCAACGCCTTCCGAGAAGCTGCTGACCGAGATCAGGGACGCGTTGGTGTCAGCCCGCCCGAAGGAGTAGCCGCGTCCTCAGGCACCGCAGCCGGCCTGCCGCAGCACCGCCTTCACCGCCTCGGCGGGAACGTCGCTGGCGGTGAACGCCTCGCCGATGCCGCGTGCCAACACGAAGTGCAGCTTGCCGTCCCGCATCTTCTTGTCGCGCTGCATCAACCCCATCAATCGCGTCGCGGAGAACCGCCGGTTCAGCATCGACAGCTCGGCCGGCAGCCCGATCGCGGCCAGGTGCCCCTCGACCCGCTCGGCCAGCCCGGCCTCGCAATAGCCGAGCGTCGCCGACAAGCGGAGCGCCAGGCCAAGCCCGACCGCCACCGCCTCGCCATGCAGCACGGCGCCGTAGCCGCACTCCGCCTCGATGGCGTGGCCGAAGGTGTGGCCCAGGTTGAGCAATGCCCGGCCGCCATTCGGCCGCTCCTCCCGCTCGTCGTCGCCCACCACCGCCGCCTTGAACGCGCAGGCGCGCAGGACCGCCTCGGCCTGGGCGTCCGCGTCGTCTCCCACGACGCGAGCGCCCTCCAGCTCGCACCAGCGGTACAGCGCCGCATCGCCGATCAGCCCCGCCTTGACGATCTCGGCATAGCCGGCCCGCTTCTCCCGGGGCGGCAGGGTTCCGAGGGTGGCGGTGTCCGCGATCACCATCCGGGGCGGCAGGAAGGCACCGAGCAGGTTCTTGCCGCGGGCGGTGTTGATGCCCGTCTTGCCGCCGACGCTCGAATCCACCTGGGCCAGCAGCGTCGTCGGCAGCTGGACGAAGGGCAGCCCGCGCAGCGCCGTGGCCGCCACGAAGCCGGCGAGATCCCCCACGACCCCGCCACCCAGCGCCAGCACCGCCGTCCGCCGCTCCACCCCCGTGGCCAGCAGGCGGTCGGCGAGGTCACCGAACACGGCGAGCGACTTGGAAGCCTCGCCGGGCTTGACCTCCAGCACGGTGTGCTCGAACCCCGCCTCCGCCAGCCCGGCCGCGACGGCCACGCCGTGCAACGCCGCGACGGTCGTGTCGGTGATCACGACCACACGCTTCTGTGGCAGCACCGGCGCCAGCAACGCACCGGCGCGGCGCAGCAGGCCGTCACCCACCACGACGTCATACAGGCCACCGGATGTGCGGACGGAGAGGCGGCGGGGCGGGACGTAGGCGGCGAGGACCCGAGCCACCCGGCCCGTGGTCTGATCGGGGGTGTCGTCCGCGCAGTCAACCACGATGTCCGCCTCCGCATAGATGGGGTAGCGCTGGTCCATCAACGTCCGCAGCACGGACGCCGGGTCACCATGGGCCAGCAAGGGCCGGTTGCGGCGTAGCGACACGCGGCGGAGCAAGACCGGCAAGGTGGCGCGCAGCCAGATGGAGGTGCCGCGCGCGCGGATGGCCGCCCGGGTGGCAGGGTCCATGAACGCACCGCCGCCGGTGGCGAGCACCATGGGCGGGGCGTCGAGCAGGCGGCGCAGCACCCGGCGTTCCCCCGCCCGGAAATGCGCCTCGCCGAACTGGCTGAACAGCTCGGGCACCGACCGCCCTGCCGCCGCCTCGATCTCCGTGTCCGAGTCGCGGAACGGCAGGCCGAGATGGGCTGCCAGCCGCCGCCCGATCACAGATTTGCCCGCACCCATCAGGCCGACGAGCACGATGCTGCGCCCGGCGCCGTGTGTGGCGGCAAGGCTGGGCAACGTCCCCGTCGGGCCGAACGGGCGACCGGCGAGCGCGGTGTTGCGTGTCATGGCCCCCGACGCTAGCACAGGCCGGTTGTTCACGGCCAAGGTAGCGAATGCGTCAACTCGTCTTCATCGCCCTCCTGGCCGTCATCGTGCTCGCCGCGGCCGGCGTATTACTGCTGGGCGCGTTCCCGCCGCATCCCTCGCCACAGCCCGTGGCGCACACGCTGCCGAACGACCGGTTCGGCACGCACTGAGCGGCGGGCGGGGCAATGGACCGGCATGCCGACGCGTTCCTGGAAATGCTGGCCGCGGAGCGCGGCGCCGCCCGCAACACTCTGGCTGCCTACATGGCCGACCTTGCCGGGTTCGCCGAGTTTGCCGCGACTCGGGGCGAAGCACCGGCCGCGGCCTCGGCGGCGACGCTGCGCGAGTACATGGCCGGGCTGGGTGAGGCGGGTCTGTCGGCACGCACGGCGGCACGGCGGCTGTCCTGCCTGCGCCAGTTCCACCGCTTCCTGCTGCGCCAGGGCGTGCGCACCGACGACCCGACGCAAACGCTGGACGCGCCGCGCCTGCCCCGTCCGCTGCCGGTATACCTGCGCGAGGCCGAGTTGTCCGCCCTGCTCGCCGCCGCTGCCGAGCGGCCAGGCCGCGCCGGGCCGGTGGCCGTAGCAGCGCTGGAGCTGCTCTACGCCACGGGGCTACGGGTGTCCGAGTTGCTGGCGCTGCGGCGGTCCGCCCTCGCGCCGGGGACGGCGATGCTTGCGGTGCGCGGCAAAGGAGGACGCGAGCGGCTGGTCCCCCTCGGCGGTGCGGCGCGGGAGGCTGCCGCCGCCATGACGGGTGGGGCCGACAGCCCGTGGCTGTTCCCGGGCCGGGACAAGCGCCGGGCCATGACCCGGCAGGGCTTCGCCCTCCTGCTCAAGCCGGTGGCGCTGGCCGCGGGGATCGACCCGGGGCGAGTGTCGCCGCACGTGCTGCGCCACTCCTTCGCCTCGCACATGCTGGCCCACGGCGCCGACCTGCGGAGCCTGCAGCTGCTGCTCGGGCACGCCGACATCTCGACCACGCAGATCTACACCCACGTGCAGCCGGAGCGGCTGCAGCGCCTAATGGAGGCGCACCACCCCTTGGCAAGTCCTTCGCGCAACGATCCATGATCATACCACACAAAGGCGACGCAGCCATGCTCGAAGTCGACACGCCGGAAGACATGGACACCTATGCCGGCAAGGCGCTCGGGACGAGCGACTGGATGACCGTGAGCCAGGCGATGATCGACACATTCGCTGAGGCGACCGGCGACCACCAATGGATCCACGTGGACGTGGCGCGTGCCAAGGCCGAGATGCCCGGGGGATCGACCATCGCGCACGGTTTCCTGACGCTGTCGTTGCTGCCCCGGCTGGCCAGCACCGTCTACATAGTCCGCCACCGGTCGCGGGCGCTGAACTACGGTTTGAACCGGGTGCGCTTTACCAGCCCGGTGCCGGCCGGGTCGCGGATCCGGGCGCACGTTACGCTGAAGGCATCCGAACCGGTCGAAGGCGGTCGCCGGCTCGTCTCCGAAGCCACGGTTGAGGTCGACGGGCAAGATCGCCCGGCCCTGGTGGCTGAAACGATCACCGTGGTTTACCGCTAGGGAGGACTAGCGGCTCCAGCTCCGGCGATCGCGTTACACCAGATGCAGTAGGCCGGACGGTTTCCCGTCCGGCCTACTGCACCGCTCTTTAGACCAACAAACTATCCGGGAGCTTAGACAGTCTTCGTGACCGCAGTCAGCTGAGCGGTCGACAGGTTAGTGAACGTCACGCTGGAGCCATCCGTGAGCGTCAGCGTGGAGCCGACACCGGACGCAGCGCCACCGACAGTGAACTCAGCGCCGGCGTAACCATGCACGTTGACCGTGCTGCCAGCGAAGTTGTTGACCGTGACCGCGGCTGTACCCGGAGTTGTCGCAGCGTCCTTAAGCAACGTGATGGCGTCGCTGGTCTGCAGGTTACCGTTCAGGGTCACCTTGCCCGCACCGGTGTCGACGTAGAACGCTTCCGGACCCGCGCCGGATGCGACGGACGTCGAACCCGTGCCAGCGAGCGTGATGGACGCGTTGGCCGCACCTGTAACGCTGTCGACTGCACCAGGTATCGTGGTGCCGTTGATGAACGCCAGGTTCGTGCCCGTTGTCATCAGGACGTTGTCGAGGCCGTTGCCAGCCGCCGTCACCGTGCTCGGACCGCCGACCAGGACCGCATCGGCGCCGTGCGTGGTCAGCGTGTTGGAGGCCCCGTCCAGGACCACCACGTCCGAGCCACCAGTGCCGGTGAAGAAGTTGTTCTGCCCAGCAAGCCCCAGCAGCACGTTACCACCAGCGCCCGTCTGCACGATCAGACCACCAAACGGGTTATCGTTGACGATCGAGCTGTTGGTATTATCGGCCGCGACGACGATCGAGGTCGACGCTGTCGGTGGGCTGCCGACGCCTGTGAAGAACGTCCCGAACTGACCGTTGAGCAGCACCTGGGCGGATCCGCCCGGAGCCGGGCCTGTCAGGATGCTACCCGTCTGGCTGATATCAGTCGTGTAGGTCGAAGTCAGGCTGCCACCGGCGCCCGTCACGAGCCCTGCCGCCGTCGTCGAACTCAGGATTGACTGGGCGAGAGCCTGCTGCAAAGCCCCGTTCGTCAGAACGGAAATCGCCGTCCCAGCAACCGTACCAGTGACTGTAACCGCTGCCATCTGAAGACCCCGTTAATTACCCTTAAGCAAGGTCCTACCGCGTTGCACCATACCGGGCAAGGCTTAAAAACGACGGCCTAGGCTGAAATTTGCCATCTCAGGCTGTGTACCACCGTATGTGCACCAACGATGCAAATAGCCCACGCTTTTGGGTAATCCTGCGCCAGTCAGATCGAGCCGGCAACATTCGCTGCCGGCCGGCACCGCCTGCTGGACTCGTGCTCTGCGACCCGTCCACCATGACAAGGGAGAGATGAACAATGCCAATCGACGACACCCACGACCGGGCCCGCACGAGCTGGGTTCCAGGTAGCGAGGCAAGCGAGTTCACGCTTCAGAACCTGCCGTATGGCATCTTCAGTCCCTCCGGTCAGGCAGCCCGGCCGGGCGTCGCGATCGGCGATCATATCGTGGACCTGCAGGCGGCCGGCCTCATGCCCCCAGCCAACTCATTGAACGCGTTCCTGGGGGCGGGTGCCGGCCCCCGGCGGGACTTGCGGCGGTCGGTGTGGCGGTTGTTGGAGGTATCGGCGCCGAAGCGCACGGATCTGCTCCATCCCATGACGGAATGCCGGCTGCATCTGCCCTGCACGATCGGCGACTACACCGACTTCTATGCCGGCATCCACCACGCCACCAACTCGGGCAAGCAGTTCCGGCCGGACCAGCCCCTGTTACCCAATTACAAGCACGTGCCGGTCGCCTATCACGGCCGCGCCTCCTCCGTGCGGGTCAGCGGCGCCCCGGTCCGACGGCCCCACGGCCAGCGCAAGCCCGCGCGCGACACGGAGCCAAGCTTCGGCCCCAGCCGCAACCTTGATTTCGAGTTGGAGCTTGGCGTTTGGATCGGCCGCGGCAATACCGCCGGCGAGCCGATCCCGATCGCCGAGGCGGCCGACCACATCGCCGGGTTCTGCCTGCTGAACGACTGGTCGGCGCGGGACATCCAGGGCTGGGAGGCGCAGCCGCTGGGGCCGTTCCTGGCCAAGAACTTCTGCACCACGGTCAGCCCCTGGGTCATCACGCCGGAAGCGCTCGAGCCATACCGCTGCCGGGCGATGCCCCGCCCCGAGGGTGACCCGGCGCCCATGCCGCATCTCACCGACGCGCAGGACCAGCGGTCCGGCGGCCTCGACCTGGCGCTCGCGGTCACGCTGGCGGCCGGTGGCAGGCCGCCACATAGCCTGACCCGAGGGAGCTCCCGCGACCTGTATTGGACGGTGGCGCAGATGGTGGCGCACCACACGACCGGCGGCTGCGACCTGCGGCCGGGTGACCTGTTCGGCACGGGGACGATCTCCGGCGCGTCGGCCGGCTCGGAGGGCAGCCTGCTGGAGATCACGCAGGGGGGACGGCAGCCCGTGGAGTTGCCGGGCGGCGGCCAGCGCCGCTTCCTGGAGGATGGCGACGAGATCACGCTCACCGCGCGGTTCGGCCCTGGTGGCAGCGGGGGTGGGTTCGGGCCCTGCGCGGGCCGAATCAGCGCCGCATGAGGCGCCTGGGCCGCGACCCCGGTGTTGCCCCGCCCGACTCCGGATGGCAGGTTACCGTATGGTAGCCCGGCGCCACGGTCGCGGCCCTGAACGGGATATAGAATGCGGGTTTTGCTGACTGGCGGGTGTGGTTTCATCGGCTCGGCCGTGGTCCGCTACCTCCTCCGCCACCGGGACGCCACCGTCGTGAACGTGGACAAAATGTCCTACGCCGCCTCCGAAGACGCACTGGAGGCTGCGCGGGGCAGCCCGCGGCACACCCTGGTACGAGCCGACATCACGGACGCGGCGGCGATGGCGCAGGTGTTTGCCACCCACCAGCCGGACGCGGTGATGCATCTCGCCGCCGAGACCCACGTGGACCGCTCGATCGACGGGCCGGGCCCGTTCGTGCAGACCAACGTCGTCGGCACCTTCGTGCTGCTGGAGGCGGCGCGGACCTATTGGGCCGGGCTGGACGCGGCACGCAAGGCGGCGTTTCGGTTCCACCACGTCTCCACCGACGAGGTGTTCGGCGCGCTGGAGGCCGGGGACCCGCCCTTCACCGAGACCACGCCGTACGATCCGCGCAGCCCCTACTCGGCGAGCAAGGCGGCGTCCGACCACCTGGTACGCGCCTGGTTCCACACCTACGGCCTGCCCGCCTTCGTCACCAACACGACGAACAACTACGGCCCGTGGCAATTTCCCGAGAAGCTGATCCCGCTGGTGACGCTGAACGCCCTGCATGGCGAGGCGCTGCCGGTTTACGGCGACGGTTCCAACGAGCGCGACTGGCTGTTCGTGGACGACCACGCGGAGGCGCTGGTGCTGGCCCTGGAACGCGCCGAGCCCGGTGCCACGCTGGCGATCGGGGCGCAGCAGCCGCGCAGCAACCTCCAGGTGGTGCGCAGCATCTGCGCGGCACTGGACCAGTTGCAGCCGGACCCGGCGGGTCCACGCGAGCGCCTGATCCATTTCGTCACCGACCGGCCCGGCCACGATTTCCGCTACGAGATCGACCCGTCGCGCGCGCAGGCGGCGCTGGACTGGCGCGCGCCGCATGATTTCGACCGCGGGCTGCTGCGCACCGTGAAGTGGTACGTGGACAACCGCGCCTGGTGGGAGCGCATCCGCGCCAGCCGCTACGCCGGGCAGCGGCTGGGGACGACTTTCCCGCCGGAGGCAAACAAGCAACCGGCCGCCGCACGATGAAGGGTATCCTGCTCGCCGGCGGCTCCGGCACGCGGCTGCATCCGATGACCCTGGCTGCGTCCAAGCAACTGCTGCCGGTGTACGACAAGCCGATGGCCTACTACCCGCTCTCGATCCTGATGCTGGCCGGCATCCGCGACATCCTGATCATCTCGACACCGGTAGACCTGCCGATGTTCCGCCGCCTGCTGGGCGATGGCGCGCATCTCGGCTGCCGGTTCAGCTACGCCGAACAGCCTTCGCCGGACGGGCTGGCGCAGGCGTTCGTGATCGGCGCGGAGTGGCTTGCCGGCGAGGCGTGCGCGCTGGTACTGGGCGACAACATGATCTTCGGCGACCATCTGAGCCAGGTCTTCCAGGCCACGGCACGCCGGACCAGCGGGGCGACGGTGTTCGCCTACCAAGTGCGCGACCCGGAACGCTACGGCGTGGTGACGTTCGACGGCGAGGGCCGGGCGACCGGGATCGTGGAAAAGCCGACCGCGCCGCTGTCCAACTGGGCGGTGATCGGGCTTTATTTCTACGACGACCGGGTGACCGAGCTCGCGCGCGCGATCAAGCCGTCGCCGCGTGGCGAGCTGGAGATCACCGACCTGAACCGGGTCTACCTGGAGGAAGGCTCGCTCTCGGTCGAACGGCTCGGCCGCGGCTGCGCCTGGCTGGATGCCGGCACGCCGGACAGCCTGCTGCAGGCGGCGACCTTCGTGCAGACCATCCAGGCCCGGCAAGGCATGCTGGTCGGTTGCCCAGAGGAAGTTGCCTACCGCATGGGCTTCATCGACGCGACCGCATTGCGGGATCGCGCACTCGCCCTGCGCAAGACCGAGCTCGGCCGGCTGCTGCTGGAAATCGCCGACGGAGTGCACGCATGAAGTTCGAACGCCTAGCCATCCCCGAGGTGGTGCTGTTCACCCCCGCCCGGTTCGGTGACGCCCGCGGGTTCTTCTCCGAGACCTGGACGGCGCGCGCGATGACGGATGCCGGGATCGACCTGCCGTTCGTGCAGGACAACCACAGCATGTCCCAAGCGAAGGGCGTGCTGCGCGGCCTGCACTGCCAGTTGGAGCCGCATGCCCAGGGCAAGCTGGTGCGCTGCGTGAAGGGTGCGATCTGGGACGTGGCGATCGACGCGCGGCGCGGCTCGCGCAGCTTCGGGCGGCACGTGGCGGCCGAGTTGAGTGCGGCGAACTGGCAGCAGCTTTGGATCCCGCCCGGCTTCCTGCATGGGTTCGTGACGCTCGAGCCGGACAGCGAGGTCGTCTACAAGACGACGGGCTACTACGATAAGGAGTCCGAGCGGGCGGTGGTCTGGAACGATCCGGAGCTGAATATCCCCTGGCCGGTGACGGACGTGCAGCTGTCCGAGAAGGACAAGGTGGCGCCGGGCTGGGCCGAGATGACGGACTGGTTCCGGCTGTGATCCTCGCCACGGGCGGCACCGGGCAGGTCGCGACCGAGCTTGCGGCACGAGGCGTCACCTGCGTCGGCCGGCCGGATTTCGATTTCAACCAGCCGGACACCATCACCGCGACGTTCGACCGCCTGCGGCCGACCCTGGTGATCAACGCCGCCGCCTGGACGGCGGTGGACGCGGCGGAGAAGGAGGTGGACGCGGCCTACCGCGCCAACCGTGACGGCCCGGCCACGCTGGCCCGGCTTTGCGCGCGGGACGGCGTGCCCCTGATCCACATCTCGACCGACTACGTGTTCGACGGCGCGAAGCACGGCCCCTACACCGAGGCGGACCCGACCGGCCCGACCGGCGTGTACGGCGCGAGCAAGCTGGCCGGCGAGCAGGCGGTACTGGACTCGGGCGCACGGGCGGCGGTGTTGCGCACGGCCTGGGTCTACAACGCCACCGGCAAGAACTTCGTCCGCACGATGCTAGCCGTGGCGCAGAAGACCAACACGCTGCGCGTCGTAGCGGACCAGCACGGCTGCCCGACCCATGCGGGCGACCTGGCGGACGCGATCCTGGCCGTGGCGACGCGGATAGCGGAGTGGGACGATGCTTATGCCGGCGTGTTCCACGCGTCTGGCACGGGCAGCACGAGCTGGCACGGCTTTGCGGTGGCGATCTTCGCCGAGGCAGCGCGGCATGGGCGGGTGGCGCCGTTGGTGAATGGGATCACGACGGCGGAGTACCCGACGCCGGCGAAACGCCCGGCGAACTCGGTGCTGGATTGCACGAAGCTGGGGCAAGTATTCGGCGTGCAGTTGCCACCCTGGCAGCCAAGCCTGGCGCGGACGGTGGACATGATGGTCGCGGCGTAACAACAGGCGTGTTCTTCTCCCTCTCCCTCTTCTGGAAGAGGGCGAGATGAGGGAGCTTTGGGTCCCGCAACATTAGATCATACGCAAGGGACGGCCGTCACCCCGGCCCTCTCTCAGAAGAGGGGGAGGGAGAAGCTTGATAGTCACGTTCAACGACCCAGCTGCACGCCACAAGCGGCTTGCGCATATGCGGCGGCACGGGTGCTATGGCAGCGAGCGGCGGCGTGAGCGGGAGCGTAATGGACCGCGCC
>CAXSEG010000038.1:0-20636 GCA_964235545.1 uncultured Acetobacteraceae bacterium | reverse complement strand
GGCTCTCCTTCGACCAGTCCGCCGCCGGCGCCCGCAAGGCCGGCCAGCCCTATGCCGATACCCAGCCCTTCCTGTCCCGGCTGTGGGACCGCGTCCAGTCCGGCCTGGTCGTGCGCGAGGGTGACCGGGTGATCGTCGGTGACGCCGTGTCCGGCGTGCTGGACCAGTCCAAGCAGCTGCTCGATGCCGGGAACCTGCCCGGCGCGGTGGCCGCACTCGATGGCCTGGCTGGCCCGGCGGCGGCCGCGATGGCACCGTGGCGGGCGCAGGCGCAGTCCTTACTCGATGCCCGCTCGGCCCTGATCGCGGCGGCGCACGGCTGATGCGCAGGATCCTGACATTCCTGGTGGTCGCGGCCGTTCTGGTCGCGCTCGCCTGGTGGCTGGCGGGCCTGCCCGGCACTGTGACCGTCGGCGTCGGCGCCGTGACCATGACCGCGCCCACTTCGCTGGCCCTGCTGGCGGTGGGCCTCCTGGTCATCGTGCTCTACTTCCTGTTCGCCCTGCTCGTGGGGCTGATCGGGCTGCCGAAGCGCTCCCGCCGGATGCGGCTCGCGCGCAACCGTGACCGGGGGGACGTCGCAGTCAACCGCACCCTGCTGGCGTTGGCCGGGGGCGACCCGGACGCCGCACGCAGCGAGGCCCAGCGCGGCCGGCGCCTGCTGGGCGACACGCCGCAAACCCTGTTGCTCGCCGCCTATGCCGCCCGGCTGGGTGGTGACGCCGCGGAGGCGGACGAGGCGTTCAACCTGCTGGCCGATCGCAAGGACGGCGCCTTCCTCGGGCTGCGCGGCCTGTATCAGGGCGCCGTGGCCCGCGGCGATTGGGACGCCGCCAACGCCCTCGCGCGCCAGGCGGGCGAGGTGAACCCCAACGCACCCTGGTTGCGTGCGGAGCGGGAACGGCTGGCGATCCGCTCCGGCTCCTGGAAGGAGGCGTTGTCGCTGGCCGGGAGCTCGACGCCGGTTGCGGCCCTTGGCACGGCGGCCGCCGACGAGGAGATGGACATGGCAAAGGCCCGCCGTCTGGCGCAGAAGGCCTTCCAGGCCGACCCGGCGTTCACCCCCGCTGCCCTCGCCTATGCGCGCCGCCTCCGCGAGGCCGGGCGCGAGAAGCGGGCCCAGGACGTACTGCGCGTGAGCTGGAGCAAGAACCCGCACCCGGCGATTGGCGCGGCCGCCCTGGCCGGCGGTGGCTTCATCTCCCGCGAAGGGCGTGCGGACTGGCTGACCGAGGCGAACCGCACACATCCCGAGAGCCTGCTGCTGCGGGCCCAAGCCGCGCTGGAGGCAGGCAACCTGCCGGGCGCCCGCGGCTTCGCCGAGGCCGCCCGCGACGGCGGCCTGGAGGAGCGGCGCGTCTGGCTGCTGCTCGCCACCATCGCGACCAAGGCGGACGAGCCAGACATAGCCTCCGATGCCTTGCGCCGGGCCACCACCGCGCCCACGGACGCGCACTGGCGCTGCGAAGCATGTGGCACTCCGCAAGCCGACTGGCATCCGGTGTGCAGCCGGTGCGGCGAGGCCGGCAAGATCACCTGGGGCTCGAGCGTCGGCCGCGACGCGAGCCTGCCCGCAATCGGCAGCGACGCAGGCTTCGCGATCTTACCGTGAGCGTCGTAGCCACCCTGGTTAGCAGCGCGCCAAGGGCGGCAGCAGGCCGACTGGATCGACCGCAATCCCATCCACCAGCACGGCAAAGAACACGTGCGTGCCATAGGTTACTCCCGTACGCGCCACATGCCCGAGCGGCTCCCCCGCCGCCACGGTGCGCTTTCCCTCCGCAATCGCCGGCACCAGATTGCCGAGATGGGCATACAGCGTGGTTATCCCGCCCGCATGGCCAAGATGCACCGTGACGCCACCAAGGCCTTGCCGCTTGATCACCAGCACCGGGGCGCGGGTAGGGTGTGCCGCGAAACCATTGCCGGACCAGGAGCACAGTGCTCCACGATCACGCCGAATGCCACCCAGACGATCACCGTGTAATGGATGAACGCGCTGCTCACACTGACCCGGCTCGACCCGCTGGCCGAGGCCGAGCTGCGTTACAGGATCAGTGGTTGTCCCGCGACTCCCCGCGCGTCTCGATGATGTCGAGGTATAGCGTCGCCATCTCCAGGCACGCTCCCGTGCCCTGCTGGCCAACTGTCGCGCGGTGGATCTCCTCCCACGGCGTCTTGTTGTCGAGCTTCGGCGGCACCCACTCCGCCCGGCGTTGCGCCAACTCGGCGTCGGGGATCAACACGTCCACCTTGCGGGTGTTCAGGTCGATGCGCACCGGATCCCCCGTCTGCAGCAGGGCGAGTCCGCCGCCGACAGCTGCTTCCGGTGAGACGTTGAGGATGGAGGGGCTGCCGGAGGTGCCGGACTGGCGGCCATCGCCCATGGTGGGCAGGGCGTCGATGCCGCGCTTCAGCAGGGCGGCCGGGGGCTGCATGTTCACCACCTCGGCGCCGCCGGGATAGCCGACCGGGCCGCAATTGCGGATCACCAGCAGCGTGTGCTCGTCCACACCCAGCGTTGGGTCGTCGATGCGGGCGTGGTAATCCTCCGGGCCCTCGAACACGACGGCCTTGCCCAGGAACACGTTGGGGTGGGCCGGGTCCGACAGATAGCGGGCGCGGAACGCCGGGTCGATCACGCTGGTCTTCATCACGGCGCTGTCGAACAGATTGCCGCTCATTACCACGTAACCGGCCGCCGGCTTCAGCGGCGTCTCGTAGGCGCGGATCACCTCGCGGTCCGGCTCGCGCGCGAGGGCGAGGTCCTCGGTGAGCGTCTTGCCGGTCACCGTGCGGACATTCGGGTGCAGCTTGCCCGCGTCCAGCAGCTCCTTCATCACGGCGGACACGCCGCCGGCGCGGTGGAAGCCCTCGCCCAGGAAGCGGCCGGCTGGCTGGCAATCCACCAGCAGCGGGATCTCCGCACCCAGGCGCTGCCAATCGTCCAGCGTGTGCTCCACCCCCATGTGACGCGCGATAGCGACCATGTGGATCGGGCAGTTGCTGCTGGCGCCCAGCGCGGCGGCGGCCACGACCACGTTCTCGAACGCCTGCTTGGTCATGATGTCGGAGGGTCGCAGGTTCTCGTGCACCAGCCCCACGACGCGCTTGCCCGTCTCGTAGGCCATCCAGGCGCGCTCGCGGTAAGGCGCGGGGATCGCGGCACAGCCCGGCAGCGACATGCCGAGCGCCTCGGCCAGGCTGTTCATGCTGGTGGCGGTGCCCATGGTGTTGCAGTGGCCCGGCGAGGGTGCCGAACTCGCCACCATGTTCATGAATTCCTCGTAGCCGATCTCCCCCTCGGCCATCAGCTTGCGCGCTTCCCACACGATGGTGCCGGAGCCGGACAGCCGTCCCTTCCACCAACCATCCAGCATCGGCCCGCCGGAGAGCACGATGGCGGGGATGTTCACCGTGGCCGCCGCCATCAGACAGGCCGGCGTGGTCTTATCGCACCCCGTGGTGAGCACGACACCGTCCAGCGGGTAGCCATGCAGGATCTCCACCAGGCCGAGATAGGCCAGGTTGCGGTCCAGCGCCGCGGTGGGGCGCTTCAGCGTCTCCTGCAACGGATGCACCGGGAACTCGAGCGGGATGCCGCCGGCGTCGCGGATGCCGTCCCGCGTGCGCTTGGCCAACTCGATGTGGTGGCGGTTGCAGGGCACGATGTCGCTGCCGGTCTGCGCGATGCCGATGATCGGCTTGCCGCCCTGCATCTCCTCGCGGGTGATGCCGTAGTTCATGATCCGCTCGAGGTACAGCGCCGTCATGCCCGGGTTGTTCGGCTCGTCGAACCAGCGGCGGCTACGCAGGCGCGGCTTGCCGGCCCCGTGCTCGTTCGGATGGTCCATGGTTTGCCCCCTCCCCTGGTTGGCGCGAAAGGTGTGCCCCGGGTCGGGGAGTGTCAACGCCGGGGACGGCCGCGAAATCCACCGTTCCGCTTCCCGCTGCCCGGGCATACGCTTCCTCCGCCCGCAACCAAAGAGGCAAGCGCCATGAACCGGCTACAAGACAAGACCTGCTTCGTCACCGCCGCCGCCCAGGGCATCGGCCGCGCCACCGCGCTGGCCTTCGCCGCCGAGGGCGCCACGGTGATCGCCACCGACCTCAACGAGGCCAAGCTGGCGGACCTCGCCGGCGAGCGCATCCGCACGATGCGGCTTGACGCCACCAGCGCCGCAGGGATCGAGGCCGCCGCCAAGGAGGCGGGCCGGGTGGACGTGCTGTTCAACTGTGCGGGCTTCGTGCACCAGGGATCGATCATGGATGCGACCGAGGCGGAGTGGGACTTCGCCTTCGAGCTGAACGTGCGCTCGATGTTTCGCACCATCCGCGCCTTCCTGCCGGGCATGCTGCAGGAAGGGGGCGGATCGATCATCAACATCTCGTCCGGGGCATCCTCCATCAAGGGCGCGCCAAACCGCTTCATCTACGGCACCACCAAGGCCGCCGTGATCGGGCTCACCAAGTCCGTCGCCGCCGACACCGTGGCGCGGGGCGTGCGCTGCAATGCGATCTGCCCGGGCACGATCCAGACCCCGTCGCTCGACGACCGCATCGCCGCCAACGCCGCAGCCGCAGGCGGGATGCAGCAGGCACGGACGGCCTTCGTCGCCCGTCAGGCAATGGGGCGGCTCGGCACGCCGGAGGAAATTGCGGCACTGGCCGTGTATCTCGCCAGCGACGAGAGCCGTTTCGTCACCGGGCAGAGTATGGTTATTGACGGCGGCTGGACGCTATAGGCCGAAGAAGGAAGGAAACGACGATGAAGCTGCTTCGCGTAGGTGCCACTGGCGCCGAAAAACCCGCCATCCTCGCTGCCGACGGCACGCTCCGCGACCTATCCGCCCATTTGCGAGACATCGACGGCACCACGCTATCCCCCGCGAGCCTGTCCAAACTCGCCACGATTGACCCAGCGAGCCTGCCCAAGGTCGACGGCACTCCCCGTATCGGCGCTTGCGTCGCGCGCCCGCTCAACTTCGTCTGTATCGGCCTGAACTACGCCGACCACGCAGCCGAGACGGGGGCGGCGATCCCGAAGGAGCCGATCGTGTTTCTCAAGTCGCTCGGCGCCTATAACGGCCCCTATGACGACGTGATGATCCCGCGCGGCTCCAAGAAGACCGACTGGGAGGTCGAGTTGGGCATCGTGATCGGCACCAAGGCCAGCTACGTGCCCGAGAACCAGGCGATGGAGCACGTGGCCGGCTATTGCGTGATCAACGACGTGAGTGAGCGCGAGTACCAATCCGAGCGCGGCGGCACTTGGGACAAGGGCAAGGCCTGCGACACATTCGGCCCGACCGGCCCCTGGATGGTGACGAAGGACGAGGTGCCGGACCCGCAGAACCTGGCTTTGTGGTGCGACGTGGACGGCAAGCGCATGCAGAACGGCACGACCAAGACGATGATCTTCGGCGTGAAGCACCTGGTGAGCTATGTCAGCCACTTCTTCTCGCTGCACCCCGGCGACATCATCGCCACCGGCACCCCGCCGGGCGTGGGCCTGGGCATCAAGCCCGTGCCGGTGTTCCTGAAGGCCGGCCAGGTGATGCAGTGCGGCGTCCAGGGCCTGGGCGAGCAGCGGTCGAAGCTGATCGCGGCGTAGACTCCACGCCACCGGCGCCCTCTCCCCAGGGAGAGGGCGCCGGTGCAGACGCAGGAGCGCGATCGCCGGCCCATGCACCGCCAACCCTAGCCGCCCGAAACGAAACCCGGCATACCGCCCGCCGTGAACGCGATCTGGCTAGACTTCCTGCAACTCCGGGCAGACATCGTCCTTCCCATCGGCCTGCTCATTGCCGCCTTCGTCACCGTGCACGTGCTGCTGCGCAAGCGGGAAGTCGCTTCCGCCGTCGGCTGGATCGGGCTCGCCTGGTTCGCCCCGATCACGGGCGCCGTCAGCTACTTCATGTTCGGCGTCAACCGCGTGCAGCGCCGGGCGCGCCGGCTGCGCCCACAGGACCGCCGCCCCGGGGGCCGTGGCGCCTGGCCCTCCCCCGGCGACGACGACCACCTCGAACCGCTGGAGCGCGGCGTCGGTCACATCACCGGGCGGCCCACCCTGCCCGGCAACGCCATCCAGGTCCTGCGCGACGGCGACGAGGGCTATCCGCCGATGCTGGACGCCATCGCCGGGGCCACGCGCAGCGTCGGCATGTCGTCCTACATCTTCCGCAATGACGCGTGGGGGGGCAAGTTCATCGATGCCCTCACCACCGCGCATGAGCGCGGCGTCGTGGTTCGCGTGCTGATCGACGGAATCGGTGGTGGCTGGGTCAGGTCCGCCGTCTACAACCAGCTGCGCCGCCGCGGGGTGCCGGCCGCCCGCTTCCTGCACTCGCCGTTGCCGTGGCGCATGCCGTTCCTGAACCTGCGCTCGCACAAGAAGATCCTCGTGGTGGACGGCCGCGTCGGCTTCACCGGCGGGCTGAACATCGCCGACGAGAACGTTATGGCGACGCACCCGGAGCAGCCAGTACAGGACACGCATTTCCGCATCGAGGGTCCCGTCGTCTGCCAACTGGTGGAGGCGTTCGTGCAGGATTGGGCCTTCGCCACGGAGGAGGAGCTCGACGGCGATAGCTGGTTCCCCGATATCGGGAGCCCCGGCCAGGCGCCAGCACGGGTGATCGATTCCGGACCGGACGAGGACATCGAGAAGATCGAGTTCGCGATCCTGCAAGCCGTGGCCTGCGCCCGCGAGCGCATTGCCGTGATGACGCCGTATTTCCTGCCGGACGAACGGATGATGACGGCGCTTTCCCTCGCGGCGATGCGTGGCGTGGCGTTGGACGTCGTGATCCCCGAGACCAGCGACCACCGCTTCGTGGACTGGGCGAGCCGCGCCAACATGGGTCCCGTATTGAGCGACGGCGTGCGCATCTGGCGCTGCCCGCCGCCGTTCCGCCATTCCAAGATCGTGGTGGTGGACGGGGAATGGAGCCTGATCGGCAGCTGCAACTGGGACATGCGCTCGTTCCGGCTGAACTTCGAGCTTTGCGTCGAGATCTATGACAGAACGCTCGCGATCGCGCTGTCCGAGTTGATGGAAAGCCACCGCGGCCCGGCACTGACGCAGGCCGACTTGGACGCGCGCCCGCCCCCGACCCGGCTAAGGGACGCGGCGACGCGGCTGTTGCTGCCCTATCTGTAGCGCGTCCGCGACCGCCAGCCGCACCGTGATCGGCCGGTGGTCGGACCCGCCGCGCGGCAGCACGCGGGTTTCCGTGCACACCAGCCCGCGGGTGACGCACCGGTCCAGCCGGAGCGGCACCAGGTCGCTCATGCGGTGCGTCGGCCGGCGCGGCCCGGCGTCGCGGAAGCCCGGCAGCAGCACGGGGCCAACCAGGTTGTAGTCGCCCACCACCGCCGCGCAATGCGGCAACCGGACGGCGATGCGGCGGAGCTGGCGCCGGTTGAGCAGCTGGCCATGCGACAGATGCACGTTGGCGATGGTGAACGGGCCGAGATCGATGATCTGCGCCACCCGGTGCACCAGCGTGCCGGACGGCAGCGGCATCACGGTCGGCTCGTGCGGCAGCTTGCCGGGCATCCAGATCGCGAGGCCGTGCACGCGCCCGGGTAGCGGCACGCGGGCATAGCCGCCGCCGACCAACCCGGGCAGCGGGTCGATGTCGTGGGTTGCTTCCTGCATGAGCAGGATGTCTGGCCGCTCCCGCCGGACCAGATCAGCCACTTCAACGAGGCTAGCCCCGGTCAGGCGTAGCAGGTTCCAGCTGATCAGCTTCAAGCTGAGCAGCCGGCCGGGTCAGCGCCGGATGACGACGACGTGGTGGGGGTGGTAGTGGCGATGGTAATCGCGGTGATACGGGCGCGCGAACGCTGTGGCGGATGCAAGGCAAGTGGCGAGGGCGACAAGCGCCAGTACTGCAAATCGGCTCATCATGGTCCATCGTATGTCTGGTTCGCGTAGACGTTTGAACCCTAAGTCCGCGGGCGGCAACAGCTTTTCCGTATGCACGTCGGTTGGATGGCGGATCGTGGCACGCGTGTGCCGCCGCCGTGATCGACCAGATGCGGCCTGTCCAGTATCATACTGCAGCGCCGGCTCGGAGCCTACGCCGTGCCCAGG
This sequence comes from uncultured Acetobacteraceae bacterium, assembly GCA_964235545.1. Lineage (GTDB taxonomy): Bacteria > Pseudomonadota > Alphaproteobacteria > Acetobacterales > Acetobacteraceae > LMUY01. The sequence continues at coordinate 12,535 of CAXSEG010000038.1, read as the reverse complement.
ACAACGACGGTGGCCAGGATCCGGCGATACACCTGTTTGGCCGCTACATCGTGGCGCCGATGATCCATGGAGCGAACTCGGCGCTGCCGGAATCGAAACCCTCGCTCTTGGTCCGCTCGCCACTGGCCACGCGCAGGATGGTGTCGAAGATGCGGGCGCCACATGCCTGCACACTTTCCTCGCCATCCAGGATGGTGCCGCAGTTGATGTCCATGTCGTCCACCATGCGGGTGTACATCGGCGTGTTGGTGGCGAGCTTGATGGAGGGTGCGGGCTTGCAGCCGAACACGCTGCCGCGCCCGGTGGTGAAGCACACCAGGTTCGCCCCGCCCGCCACCTGCCCGGTCGCCGCCACTGGGTCATAGCCCGGCGTGTCCATGAACACGAACCCCTTGGCTGTCACCGGCTCGGCGTAGCGCACCACATCCACCAGATCCGTGCTGCCCGCCTTGGCCATCGCACCGAGCGACTTCTCCAGGATGGTCGTCAGCCCGCCCGCCTTGTTGCCCGGCGACGGGTTGGCGTTCATCTCGGCCCCTTCGCGCGCGGTGTATTCCTCCCACCAGCGCATCAGGCCGACCAGCTTCTCCCCCACTTCGCGGGTGCGGGCGCGCCGGGTCAGCAGGTGCTCGGCGCCGTAGGTCTCGGGCGTCTCAGACAGGATCACGGTGCCGCCCTGGGCCACCAGCAGGTCGCTCGCCACACCCAGCGCCGGGTTGGCCGACACGCCGGAATAGCCGTCGCTGCCACCGCATTGCAGCGCCACGGTCAGTTCGCTCGCCGGGCACGGCTCGCGGTGCACGGCGTTGGCCTCCGCCAACACCTCGCGCACGAAGGCGACCGCTGCCTCCACCGTCTTGCGGGTGCCGCCCATGGTCTGGATGTCCATGTTGCGGACGCGCTCGGCCAAACCGAGTTCGGTCATCATCGAGCCGAGCTGGTTAACCTCGCAGCCGAGCCCGAGCACGACGACGTGGCTGAAGTTCACGTGCCGCGCGTAGCCGCCCAACGTGCGCCGCAACAGGCGCAGCGGCTCGCCATCCGTCATGCCGCAGCCGGTCTTGTGCGTGAGCGCCACCACGCCGTCGACGTTGGGGAACTCGGCCAGCGGGTCGTAGCCGCTGAACGGGTTGCGGCGGAATACGTCGGCCACCAGCCCGGCCACGTGCGCCGAGCAGTTCACGCTGGTGAGGATGCCGATGAAGTTGCGCGTCGCCACCCGGCCGTCCGCGCGGCGGATGCCCTGGAAGCAGCGCTGGTCGTTGGCCCGCGCGGTCGGCTTGCTGTCCATGCCCCAGGCATAGTCGTGGTCGTAGTCGCCCATGCCGATGTTGTGCGTGTGCACCCAGGCGCCGGCCGTGATCGGCTGGGTCGCGATGCCGATCACCTGGCCATAGCGGCGTACCGCCTCGCCCTGGGCATGGGCGCGCACGGCGGCCTTGTGCCCGGCGGGGATGCGTTCGGCGGTGGCCACGCCAGGGGCCAGTTCGGTGCCGGGCATCAGCGTGCTGCGCGCGATCACCACGCCGTCGCCCTCGTGCAGGCGGATGAATCCCCGGCTTGTCATGCCACTGCTCACCGGTTGCGCACCTCGGTCACCGCCTGCTTGGCCGCTCCCAGCAACAGGCCGCTATCGTTGCTGATCGTCACCAGCTTGAACCCCATGCCGACGGCGCGCTTGGCGTAAGCCGCCGTGCCGCAATGGATGCACGCGGCGATCCCGCGCTTGCCGGTCTCGCGGATGATCTTGTCGTACGCGTCGAGGATCTGCGGCTCCTCGCGGTCCAGGATCGGGATCAGCCCCATGGAGAAGCCGAGGTCGGACGGGCCGATATACACCCCGTCGATGCCGGGCACGTCTAGGATTGCTTCAAGATTGTCGATCGCCTGCTGCGTCTCGATCATCGGGATGCAGAGGATCTCCTCGTTGGCGGTCTTTTGGTAGCCGGTGGACACGCCGTAGATCCCCGCCCGGATCGGTCCGTTGGACCGCGCCCCGGCCGGCGGGTAGCGGCAGTAGGAGACGAAGTTCCGCGCCTGCTCGACCGTGTTCACCATCGGGCAGATCACCCCGTAGGCGCCGGCGTCCAGCACCTTGCCGACTATGCCGGGCTCGTTCCACGGCACCCGCACCATCGGCAGCACGGGGTGGGCCTGCATGGCCTGGAAGCAGCCGACCATGGACATATAGTCCTGCACGCCATGCTGCAAATCCACCGTCACGCTGTCCCACCCGGCCTGCACCATGGTCTCGGCCGCGAAGCCGTTGGGGATGGCCAGCCAACCGTTCACGGCCGCACCGCCGGACTGCCAGAGTTGCTTGATTTTGTTCGCCATCGCCCTTGGTTATCCTCTCCAGGTTGATGCGACGCTAAGCGCCACTTGGTGGTCGGTCAAATCGGCAGTATGATCAAATCATACCAAAGCGAGATCTGCACGATGACCGCCATATGCAAGCGAACAGTCAGCTTGCCGATCGAGCAAGCCAGTTACATCGATGCGCAGGTCACTGCCGGGATTTATGCGTCAGCCAGTGAAGTCGTGCGCGCCGGCCTGCGGGCCTTGCAAGACCGTGACACGCTACGTGGCATGCCGGACGACCGTCTGTCCGTTGCCGAATGCGGCAGGCAAGCGCGCGTGATCCGCGATACTGAAACGGCAATGGCGCGCGCCGAGACCGAGGCGTGGTTCGAGTTGTCCGACAAGACTGGCTGGACCGTTTGACGCGCGGTGACCTGGTCACTGTCTCCTTGCGGGGCGAGCAGGGCAAGCCGCGCCCTGCGCTCGTTATCCAGGCGGACCGGTTCAGCGATCTTGCCTCGGTCACCCTGCTTCCCATCACGGGGACGCTGCTGAATGCAACGGCGCTTCGCATCGATGTCGATGCAACGGCACAGAACGGGTTGGATCGCCGGTCCCACATCATGATCGATAAGCCACAGACACCGCCGCGAAGCAGGGTCGGCGCGGTCATCGGACGGTTGGATCCGGTGACGATGCAAGCCGTCAATCGCGCCTTGGGCCTGTTCCTCGGCATCGGCTAGCCCCTTGCCCATTGCAAGCGGTAGGATGGCGGCAAGGAGACAGACGATGGCCAGACCCGTGGATGCCGTGATGACCTTCGCCCGGGAGTTCCTCGGCGAGCGCATGACCACCAACGCCGCCCTGCGCGAGCAGCACAGCCATGGCGAGGACACCAACCCGCCGGTGCTGCCGGATGGCGTTGCCTTCCTCCAGACCACCGAGGAAGCGTCCCGCCTGCTGGCACTCTGCCACGCCCACCGCGTGCCCGTAGTGCCATTCGGCGCCGGCACTTCGCTCGAGGGCCACGTGACCCCGGTGCGCGGCGGCCTCAGCTTGGACCTCAGCCGCATGACGGCCGTGCTGCAGATCAACGCGCCGGACATGGACTGCCGCGTGCAGGCCGGCGTCACCCGGCAGCAGCTCAATGCCCATCTGCGGGACCAGGGCCTGTTCTTCCCCGTCGATCCCGGCAGCGAGTGCACGCTGGGCGGCATGTGCGCCACACGGGCCAGCGGCACCAACGCCGTTCGCTACGGCACCATCCGGGACAACGTGCTCGGCCTGACCGCGGTGCTCGCCGATGGCCGGGTGATCAACACCGGCGGCCGGGTGCGCAAGGCGGCCACCGGGTATGACCTGACCCGGCTGTTCATCGGTTCCGAAGGCACGCTCGGCGTCATGACCGAGATCCAGCTCCGCCTGCACGGCATTCCGGAGGCACAGTCCGCCGCGATCTGCCAGTTCGACACGCTGGCCGGCGCGCTCGCGACGGTGATGACGGTGCTCGCCGCGGGTATCCCCGTGGCGCGGATCGAACTGCTGGACGAGGTGCAGATGGCCGCCTGCATCGCCTACTCGAAGCTCGAGGGCCTCGCCGCCGTCCCCACCCTGTTTTTCGAGTTCGACGGCACCACGGCCGGCGTCAAGGAGCAGGCGGAGATGGCGCAGGAGATCGCTGCCGACAACGGCGCCAGTGGCTTCCGCTGGGCCACCGGCGCCGAGCAGCGCAATAAGCTGTGGCAGGCGCGGCACGACGCTTATTGGGCCGCCCTCGCCTCTCAGCCGGGCTGCAAGGGTGTCACCACCGACGCGATCGTGCCGATCAGTCGCCTGGCGGACCTGATCCTGGGCGCCAAGGCGGATATCGAGGCCTCGGGCCTGTCCGCGCCGATCGTGGGCCATGTCGGCGACGGCAATTTTCATACGGTGATCCTGGTGCCGCCGGGTCCGGACGGCCTGGAACGCGCCTGGTCACTGGACCGCAAGATCGTCGCCCGCGCCCTGGCGCTGGAGGGCAGCTGCAGCGGTGAACACGGCGTGGGCATTGGCAAGCGCGAGTTCCTGGAGCAGGAAGTGGGCACGGCGGTGCTGGATGTGATGCGCTCGGTGAAGACGGCGCTGGACCCGCATGGCATCATGAACCCGGGCAAGCTGTTCCTGAACTGATGCCGCCCGATCCGGCCTCAGCCAAGCATCTCGGCACCGAGCCGGACATCCATCGCACCGCCAGCGTGCGGGACACCACCTTTGGCATCTACTGCGAGGTGGGCGCCCGCACGAAGGTCGCGGAATGCACGTTCGGAAACTTCTCCTACGTCGTGAACGACAGCGACATCATCTACACCGATGTCGGCAAGTTCTGCTCCATCGCCGCCCACACCCGCATCAATCCGGGCAACCACCCCGTCGAGCGGGTGGCGATGAACCACTTCACCTACCGCAGCAGCGCCTACGGCCTGGGCGACGACGACCCGGCGTTCTTCGACTGGCGGCGCTCGTTTCGCTGCCGCCTCGGGCACGACGTGTGGATCGGCCACGGCGTGGTCGTACTGCCCGGCGTGTCGCTTGGCAACGGCGCGGTGGCCGGCGCAGGGGCGGTGGTGACGAAGGACGTGCCGCCCTGGACCATCGTCGTCGGCAACCCGGCCCGCGTTCTGCGCCGGCGCTTCACAGACCCCGTGGTGGAGGTGCTCGAACGGATCGCGTGGTGGGACTGGGACCGCGACCGGCTGCGCGCGGCGATGGGCGATTTCCGCGGTCTGTCGGCGGAGGCGTTCGTGGAGAGGTATGGCGGTGACTAAAGGTCCCGCTCGACGCGCGGGCCCGCGATCGTGGACCGCAACTGGTCGAGCAGCGTGGACAGCGCCGGGTCGTGCTCGGGCACCACGGCGATCGTGTCGGCGAACGCTTCGTCACCGAAGCTGAGCTGGCGGCTGTCCAACGCGTTGGACCGGTTATCACCCAACAGGAACAGGTGTTTCGGGGCAACGACACGCTCCGGCATCTCGAGCGTAGTTCCGTTCTGGACAGTCGGGTCGATCACGATGGGGTAGGCTTTGCCGCCCGGCTCTATCTCCCGGGCCTGCTGCAGATCCGTCACCTCGCCCCCGTTGGTGCCATGCCAAAGGGGCAAGCCCGTCCGCTCCAGTGCCTTGCCGTTCAGCATGACGGTGCCGTGGATCAGCGCTACACGGTCGCCGGGGAAGCCTATTACGCGGCGCAATACCGTCGTGGGAGCGTGGCCGGGAAACCGGACGATGACGGCATCGCCCCGCTGGACCGTCCTCTGCGAGCCGCTCAGCCGCAGGTCTCCCTCGGGCTCCGCGTCCACCACGGCCCCGTGGAGGCACACGCCCCAGACGATATCGGCCGTTGCGTAGGTCGGCAGCATCGAGTCCGACGAGATGGACCATGTGGCGACCGAGAAACGGCACCGGCCATCCGCGGTGGTGGAACTGACCTGGGCCTGGGCAGGGATGCAGAAGGCGGCAAGCAACGCAGCCACGAGAACCCGCATGGCGAACTCCGTCGTTTACAGTGGCTTCAAACCCGCCTCGATCGCGGCGCGCTTCGCCTCCAGGAACGGCGGCAACGACAGCCGCGAACCCATCGTCTCGATCGGCTCGTCCGCCGTGAAGCCGGGGCCGTCGGTCGCGATCTCGCACAGAATGCCGCCGGGCTCGCGGATGTACAGACTGCGGAAGTAGAACCGGTCGACCGGGCCGCTCGACCGCAGGCCGAGCCGGGCCAGCCGGTCGACCCAGCCGCCATAGGCCGCGTCCGGGATGCGGAACGCCACGTGATGCACCCCGCCCGCGCCCTGCTTGGCCGATGACAGGTTCGGCTCGGCGCGCAGGTGCAACTCGGCTGCCGGGCCACCCTCGCCCATCGCGAACACGACCGTCTCACCACCCTCGTCCGCGGTGAACACGCGGTCGCGCCGCATGCCGAGCACCTCGGTCAGGAACGCCTCCGATGGCCCGGCAGACGGCACGCTGAGCGTCACCGGCCCCAACCCGCGGATCTGGTGCTCGGCCGGGATGGGGCTGGCGGCCCAGGGCCGGGCCTCGCCGGCACCGCCATCGTCCACCAGCAGCACCCGCTGGCCCTCGCCATCTTCCAGCGCGAGCGCATCCCGCCCGTCCTCCCTCCCCCCCCGGCACACGATTCCCGCGTCCGCCAGGTGCCGCGCCCACCAGGCCAGTGCCGCGCTGCCGGCCACCCGCAGGGACGTGCGAACGACGCTGCCGGTGCCCCGGCGTTCGGGAGCGGCCGGCCAGTCGAAGAACGTGAGGTCGGTGCCGGCCCTGCCCTCGCCGTCGGCGTAGAACAGGTGGTAGGCCGAGGTGTCATCCTGGTTCACCGTCTTCTTCACCAGGCGCATGCCCATCGTGGCGGTGTAGAAGCGGTGGTTGGCCGGCGCATTGGCCGTGATCGCCGTCACGTGGTGAATCCCATGGAGCTGCATTGTCGAGCCTTTCTGCTGTGCCCCGCCGCGACCGTCGCATGCCGTCCCAGCCGCGGCAAATCGGGTCCGGCGTTTACCTTTCATCAAGCATCTTGGATCAGGATGCGGCATCCATCAGGCGAGTTGTATGTCAACCCTCGTAGCCGAACGCGCCCCTCCCCCTAGCTTGAGCCAGAAAGACCGGTTCCTGGCATTCGCCTTCGCCGCGTCGGACCTGCTGGTCGAAGTGTCGGCGGATGGCGCGATCGCTTTCGCGGCGGGCGCCTTCAAGGCACGCTTCGGGCTAGCGCCCGAGCAGCTCGTCGGCCGCAACATCAACCGTCTGTTCGCAGCGGCGGACCGCTCGGCGCTCGATCTCGCGCTGTCGACGACACTGATGCGCGGGCGGCTCTCCCCGCTCGTGCTGCGCCTGGCGGATGCCGATTGCACGCCGATGGTGCTCTCCGGCCTCGTTGTGCCCTCGGCACCGGGCCGGCTGAGCTTCACCATCGGCCGCCTCCCCGCCCTGCCCGGCCCCGCGGCGGAGCAGGTGGCGGCGCCGGGCTCCTTCGCCCGCGTCGCCGAGGAGCGGATCAAATCCGGTGAGGCCGGCACGATCGGGCTGCTGGAGCTGTCGGGGCTGGCGACGGCGCAGGCCTCGATGCCGGCGGAGGCGCAGCGGGCGCTGCAATCCGAAATCATGGAAGTGCTGGGCCGGCTGGGCGGCCCGGGCGCCATTGCCGGCGAGATTGGCAAGGGGCGCTACGGCGTGCTCGCGGACACGCCGCCCGACCTCGAAGCCGTGGCGGCCGAGTTGGAGGCGTTGTTGCGGGCCAACCCCGCCACCGCCCGCACACACGTGCACAGCACCTGCCTCCCGCTCGACCAGGACGGGCTGACGGGCGTGCAGGCTGCGCGGGCGCTGCGGTTCGCGCTGGCTCGGTTCGCCGATGGCGGCGCCAAGGCCACCACGGAGGCGGGGCTGAGCCGCGGCCTGGCCGAATTTATCAACGGTGCCCAATCCCGCGCCCGCACCGTGCGTGCCTCGCTGGCCAACAACAAGTTCCGCTTGGTGTACCAGCCCGTCGTTCACATGGGCAGCCGTGCGCTGCACCACTTCGAGGCGCTGCTGCGGCCGACCTTCACCCCTGGCAGCCCGATCCAGACGACACAGGATTTCGTCACGTTCGCCGAGGCCGTCGGCCTGTCGGAGGAGCTGGATTGGGCGGTCATGCAGCAGGCGGTGGCCGCCGTGCGCGCGTCCGCGGACACGCGCATCGCAGTGAACGTGTCGGGGCTCTCGATGCAGAGCGAGCAGTTCTGCGAACGCGCCACCACGCTGTTGGCCGAGCAGGTAGCGCCTGGCCGGATCCTGATCGAGCTGACCGAGACGGCGGATATCGATGACGTCGCCGCGGCCTCGGCCACGATCGACCGGCTGCGGGCGATGCAGGTGCCGGTCTGCCTGGACGATTTCGGCGCCGGGTCGGCAGCATTCCGGTACCTGCGGGATTTCCGGGTCGATTACGTGAAGCTGGACGGCGCCTATGTCCGCGGTGCCGTGCAGAACGCGCGGGAGCATGCGTTCCTGCTCTCGATGATCGAGTTGGCCAATTTCGTCGGCGCGAAGGTCATCGCCGAGATGATCGAGCAGGAAGACGAGGCGCGGATGATGCGCGAACTGGGCGTGGAGTTCGGTCAGGGCTGGCTGTTCGGCAAACCCGGATCCCTGCCGGGGAGCTTAGGAGGGTAGGCGGGCACCCAGCTTTCTCGGCGTCAGTGCCGAAGCAGCGGCTGGATCACCTGCGTCACGCCCGTGATCAGGATCTGCACCCCGATGCACAGCTGGAAGAATGCCGAAAGCCGCGTGACCGCGCGGCTCGCCACCTGGCCGAGCAGGCGGGACAGCTGGTCCGAGGCGCTGTAGAGCAGCCAGACCAGCACCGCGACCGCGACCGCGGCGACCGACATGCCGGCGAAGAAGGGCAGGATCGCGAGCCCGCTCGCCGGGTGCGCCGACCCCAGAGCCACCGCGACCGAGATCGTGCCCGGCCCCGTCGTGAACGGCAGCGTCAGGGGATAGAACGCCACGTCATCCACGCCGGCGGCGGCATCGATCTGCTCGGCCTTGCGCACTTCCCGCCGCTCGGGCGCATTCAGCGACGACCAGGCGTACAGCGCCAGCACCACCCCGCCAGCACAGCGCAACGCAGGCAAAGTGATACCGAAGAACGCCAGCACGTAGGAGCCCGCCCAAAGCGCCACCAGCATCACCAACGCCGAATACACCCCCACGAGCCGCGCCAGGGTCACCCGGCCGGCATGGGAGCGGTCGGCCGTGCGGGTGCGGAAGATGAAGGCGCCGCTGACCGGGTTGACGATCGCGAACAGGGCCGGGAACCCGAGCAGGAAGGCAGCGACGGCAGCGCGCATCCCGCGCTTACACCGAACCTGCCACAGATTGTCAAAGCCCCGCGCCGGCGCCAGACTCGTCCAGTCCGATACGGGCCGGGGAAGCGCGCCATGGCGGCTATCAAACGTCGTGCCTTGCTGGGCGCCACTGCCGGCGTCTGCTTGCCGCGATGGGGCCGGGCGGCCGAGTTCGCGCTGCGCTACGGCGGCAACCTGCCGGACAGCCATCCGCTCAGCCGCACCATCGCTGCCGCCGCCGTCGCCATCGCTGACCAGACGGGCGGACGTGTCCGGATCGAGTGCTTCCCGGACAACCGGCTGGGCGGCGACACGGCGATGCTGGCGCAGGTGCAGGCTGGCACGCTCGATTTCATGACCATTTCCGGATCGATTCTCTCCCGCAGCGTGCCCGTCGCCGGCATCAACGGCATCGGCTACGCCTTCGGCACGTACGGCGCCGTGTGGAGCGCCATGGACGGGTTGCTCGGCGCGTTCGTCCGGGACGCCATCGCCGCCGCCGGGCTGCACGCCGCGCCGCGCATGTTCGACAACGGCTACCGCCAGGTCACCAGTAGCGTGCGGCCGATCGTCCATCCCACCGATTTCACCGGCCTGGCGATGCGCGTGCCCGTCAGCCCGCTTTGGTCCAGCCTATTCACCGCCTTCGGCGCCAAGCCCGGCACGCTGGACTTCACCCGGACCTATGGCGCGCTGCAATCGCACACCTTCGACGCGCAGGAGAACGCGCTCGCCGTGATCGGCTCGGCGAAACTCTACGAGGTGCAACGCACCTGCTCGATGACGAACCACATGTGGGACGGCTTCTGGTTCGTCGCCAACGGCACCCGGTGGGACGCGCTGCCGGCCGACATGCAAGCGATGGTGTCCGCCGCAATCGACGACGCCGCCCTGATCCAGCGCGCCGAGGTGCGCACGCTGAACGACAGTCTGCAGGGGGAGTTGGAGGAGCGTGGCCTGGTGTTCAACCGCCCCGACCCGGCGCCGTTCCGCAAGGCGCTCAGGGCGGCTGGGTTCTACACCGAGTGGCAGGAACGGCTCGGGCCAGAAGCCTGGGGCCTGCTCGAGAACGAGGCGGGCACCCTCGGCTGACGGGCGCCGCTCGGGCTACGATCCAATGCATAACCTCCCGCAGCCTTCCCTACCACTGGCCAGGTTCGTTTCTCCGGGAGAGCGGGGGTGAGGGAGCTTGGGGATCCTGCGCACGCTGAGTCGTATGTGCGCAGACGGCCCTCACCATGACCCCCTCCGTAAAGGACGCGAGAGGGAGAAGGGTGTGCCTTTTGAGGACACTCTGGTGACGAACTTGCATAGCCTGATCCGAAGGATCGGCTCGGTAAGCGAGAGCGGGGCTTTAAGCAAGACTATCGAACATCGAGCCGCCACAAGCACTGGACCCGGCGGACAATTCGCAGGGCCGGTTTGGGCAGGGCTGAGCCCGCGCGCACGTGACGCTCGCCGGACCGCCGGAGGACCGGACCGCTATCCTATGCCGGACGGCCGTCCTCCAATGGCGGCCCACTTGTTCGTGCAGCGGTTCTTCCGGACCCTGGCGCAACGTTTCGAGCTCTGACTTAGCCTACCCAAACGCCCCCACCGAATGCGTGATCGCCGCGCCGATCTCCCGCACCGTGGCGAACAAACGCCCGATCGGCTGGAAGATCGCCGTGTGCTCCCCCCCGTACGACACGGCGTTCTGCCGGCCCGGCGGTTCGGCGTAATCCCGCGCCGCCGCCGGGTCGGGTGCGGTCGGGAAGATCTCCGCCAACAGGTCCAGGCAGGCAGGGACGTCCAGCCGCAGCAGCCGGTCCTCCAGAGCCTGCCGGGTCAGGCCGTGGCGCGGCGAGAACTCGGGGATCTCGGTGCCCAGCAACCATATCCGCTGGATCGCGGCGATGCGCAACGCGTGCAGCAGCACTTCGGCCGTCACCATGCCCGGCGCATCCGGCCAGGTGCCGGCCAGCGCCAGCCAATCCGTCTGGATGCGGCGGGACATGGCGGTCACCGGCTGCCACAGGCCCAGGCGGTCCAGCGAGCGCGCCACGCTCATCAGCGCCGCCGCCCGCCCCGGTACGGCGGCATGCGGCACCCGGTCCAGCCAGGCGCCCGGATCCACCAGGCCGACGATGGCGCGCAGCACGTCCATGTCCGAATGGGCCAGCGCGTGGGCGGCGAAATCCATCGCACGGCGGAAGCGCGGGCTGGTTTCCAGCAGCGGGCCGAACGATTCCTGGTGCCGCGCCGCCGCCGCACCCAGACCCTCGAGCGTGTTCGCGCACCAGCCCAGCTGCTGCAGGATGGCGTTGTTCGGGATCGCCCGCAGCTCGCGCGGGTGGCGGATCGTCGCCGGCCCGCCGCTGTCGGACTGCCGGGCGGAGGGGCGGGAGCCGGTCGGGTCCAGCAGCGCCGGGCCGAACGCGCCGAGCAGGGCGGCGTAGCCCGGATCCTCCACCAGCTCGCGCATGCCGCTGCCGATGGTGGTGAAGAAGTCGGCGGCGAAATCCGGCTCGGCGTAGATCGGGTCGTCCACGTCCGGGATGGCGGCGAAGGCGTGCTCGGCAATGCGCCCGACCGTGGCGGCGGCCAGCGCCGGCGTGCCGAACAGCAGGTAGCCATCGCCGCCCTGGATCGCGCACTCCTCCCGAACGGCGATGCCGGCCTTGGCGAAGGCCTGCCGGCTGGCGGTGGGCGAGTAGTATTTCAGCCGGTCCGCCATCGAGCCGGGGTGCGCGCCGCGGCCGATGCTCTCGCCGCCGGTGTCGAACACCACGACCTCCACGCCGGTCAGCCCGTGCTTGACCAGCAGCTCCGCCGCCTTCAACCGCAGCCGCTCGATCAGGTAGGAGGCGGCGAGCTGGCCCACGTAGCGTCCGCTGTCGGAGTAGCCGAACTGCAGGCACATCCGCCCGGTCTCGCGCAGATAGGCGCACCAATGCGGTGAGCGCAGCGCCTCGGCCATCACCCGGGCGCCCTGCTCCAGCGCCTCCGCCGTCTCGAACAGCGGGCTGATCTCGATCTGCTTCTCGATGCCGAACAGCCGGGCCAGCCACAGCGCCGTCAGCAGCGTGTAGCCGCTCTCGGTCTCGGCGATCAGGAAGCGGACGGGCGCGCCGCCGTCGATGTGCTTGACCACCTGCGCCACGGTCATCATCACGCGCACGGCCGACGCCTGCTCGGCCATCAGCGCGCCGAAATCGACCGGTTCGGGCTGCAGGGTGTCCAGCGCCTCGCCGATCGCCGCCAGCAGCACCCGGCGGCGGCTGGCATCGGCGGGTGGGTCGGCGAGGCCGAGCCGCACCCGGGCGGCGTTGTGCAGCTGCGCCGCGTTCAGCCGCACATGGGTGTGGGCCAGCG
>CAXSEG010000037.1:0-21371 GCA_964235545.1 uncultured Acetobacteraceae bacterium | reverse complement strand
CGCCTCCGCAATCCTGCTACTCCGGAGGCTGGGACGTTGACAACCCGATCCGAGATCGACCTCAGCAAGCTCACCCATGCGGAGAGAACGCGCTGATCGTGGCGCTGTTCGCTCGCATTGAGGCATTGGAGAAGCGGTTGAGGAGCTGACCCGGCCGCCAAAGACGACGACTCATGCCGTCGCGCTGGGCTGCATGCTGCGCTTGAGGACCTCAGGGCTGCTGTTCGCCCACCATCGCTATTCGATCTGCCAGGCGATCAGATGGCCCGACGGATCGGACAGGGTGAAATTGGGTGCCGCTAACTCGATCGCTTGCCGCAGCAGGTCATGAGCACCCTTCTCGGCCGCCAATATGAGTTTGGTAGACCTGAGAGCGCGCTCCGTGAGCAACCAGAGTAGCGCGAACCCGAACGCGAGCGTGGATGTAGCAATCTGCATGCCCTGGCCGGTCCACGGCAGATACGAGGCCGGGCACACCAAGGCAGCGCTGTCGACGTCGGATTGGCGGTGAGGAGCGGTCGTTAGGGCATCGTCCCGGACGATGCGCCGGATTGCATAGTGCCGAGTTGATGCTCCATCCAAACCGGGCAGCTGGCGCGCTACTCGATTGCCAGGGTCTCGCGCAACGTCCGCCCGGTATAGGCCGTGCGGAAGCGCCCCCGGCGTTGCAACTCGGGCACCAGGTGATCCACGATCCCCGCCAGATCGTGCCGCAGCGCCACCGTGTGGCCCAGCATGAAACCGCCCCGCTCGCCGGTCTGGACGAAGGCCTCTTCCAGGTGATCGGCCATCTGCTTGCCGGTGCCGGCCACGGTCTTGTCATAGGACGTCGCGAAGTGCGCCCCGTGCTCGAGGAACTCCTCCCGCGTCATCTCGGCATCCGGACCGAATTTCTGCGCGAGGTCGAACAGGATGCCCATCGGCGAGCCGTTCTTGGCCACGATCTCCGCCTGCAGCTCCGACAGCTTGAAGCGCTGCGGCAGGGTCGAGAGGTCGTAGCCGGTGTTGTAGGACAGGAACGCGCCGACCGCTTCGGGCGGGATCGACGTCAGCAGGCTCTCGCGCCGGGCCACCGCTTCGGCCTCGGTCTCGGCGACCACGATCGGGGTCTGCCACAGGATGCCGACCTTCGCCGGGTCCCGGCCGAATTCAGGCAGCACGGCATCGAGTGCCGCCCGATGCTTGACCTGGGCGGCGAGGGCCATGTCCGGTCCGAAGATCACGTCGGCCACGTAGGCGGAGGCGCGGATGCCGCGGGGTGAGCCGCCTGCTTGCACGATCACCGGCCGGCCCTGCGGCGAGGGCGGGGTGTTCATCGGTCCTTCTACCTTGAAGAAGCGGCCCCGGTGCGACATCGCATGCACCTTGTCCGGCTGGCCGACCTGGCCCGTCTCGCGGTCCCAGATCAGTGCGTCGGGCTCGGTCGCGTCCCACAGCTTGCGGCAGACGTCGACGAACTCTTCCATGCGGTCGTATCGGTCGGCATGGTCCATCAGCCCGTCATAGCCGTAATTTGCGAAATCCGCCGGCCGGGTGCTCGCCACCAGGTTCATCGCGACCCGGCCGCCGGTCACGTGGTCCATCGAGTTCATGAACCGCGCCAGGTAGTAGGGATGCATGAACGAAGAGGAGTAGGTGATCCCGAAGCCGATATGCTGCGTGACCCGCGACATCGCGACCATGTAGGGGCTGAGGTCCTGCCGGGGGAAGTTGATGCCCCACTCCACGGCCGCGTCGCGCGACCCTCGCCAGGTGTCCGGCACGCCGGTGCCGTCGCCGGAGAACAGCAGGTCCAGGCAGGCGTGCTCTGCCGAGCGAGCCATGTGGTCGAACATGGCCATGTCCGGGTAGGTGTGCGTGTCCCACCCGCCGGGCACCCGCCAGCGTCCACCGAGGTGGTTGTACGAGAAGTCGAACCCGAGATGCATCTTCTTCGGCAAGGGGCGGCTCCATGTCGCTGTGCGTGGGGTGGCGGTGCGGACCGCATCGCCTCTCCGGTCCCCATGGTCACAGTCCATACAGCAAGAGCGATGCCAGACGCCCGCGGTGGCTTATGCCATCTGGCCGGCTACGGGATCGCGGCCCGGATGGCTGAGTGAGGGTATGAAGCCCGGATATGGGCCGAGCCCGCGGCTGACATTCGCGGCCGCAAAACCGGGAGGCGAGCTGATGGCCACGGCCGGCGACTGGATCAAGCTCACGAAGATGATCGCGCTCGCCGAAACGGCCGGGCCCGTCATCGGCGTTTCGGTCGTCTCGCTCGGCGGCGAACGCTTCTCCCATCATGGCGGCAGACGCTTCGTCGCCGCGAGCACGGTCAAGATTGCCATCATGACCGAGCTGTTCCGCTAGATCGAGGCGCGCGAGCAGTCCCCGGGCGCCGAGCACATTCTCCGGCCGGAGGACAAGGCTGACGCCCGCATGCCGGGGAGCAGACCGTCGGCGACATCGCCAAGGCGGCGCCGGACGGGATCTCGGCTAACTAGGGTTCCAAACTCGCGAGCCGGGTGCCGACCAGTCCAGCAACGGCCCGGCGGGCACGATGCGGGTCGGGTTCACCCAGGGATGGCTCATGTAGTAGTGCCGCTTGATGTGGCCGAAATCGCAGGTCCGCGCCACGCCGGGCACCTGGTAGAGCGAGCGCGTGTAGTCCCACAGGTTCGGGTAGTCCACGATCCGGCGCAGGTTGCACTTGAAGTGGCCGGTATACACGTCGTCGAACCGCACCAGCGTGGTGAACAGGCGCCAATCCGCCTCCGTCACCTGGTCGCCGCACACGAACCGGCTGCGGGCGAGGCGCTGCTCCAGCCAGTCCAGCGTGTCGAAAAGGGGGAACACGGCGGCCTCGTACGCGTCCTGGCTGCGGGCGAAGCCGGCGCGATAGACGCCGTTGTTCAGCGTGGCGTACACGCGCGCGTTCACCGTATCGATCGCGGGCCGTAGCGGCTCCGGATAGAACGCTCCGGGCCGGGTGCCGATGCGGTCGAAGATGCGGATGATCTCGGCCGATTCGTTGTTGACGATCTTGCCCGCCTGCTTATCCCACAGCACGGGCACGCTGACCCGGCCGGTGAAATGCGGGTCCGCCCGGCGATACACCTCGTGCATCGCGGGGGCGCCGAGCGGGTCGGGTATGACGCCCGGGCCGGGCTCGAAATTCCAGCCCTGCTCGCCCATCAGCCAGTGGGTGACGGAGAGGCCGATCGCGCCCTCCAGGCCCTGCAGCGTGCGGTAGATCAGGGTGCGGTGTGCCCGGGGGCAGGCGAGCGAGACGTAGAGGTGATAGCGGCCCGGCTCGAGCGCGCCACCCCGCTCGATGGTGCCGCGGAAGGTGCTGTCAGCCCGGACGAAGGCGCCATCTTGGGTGGGGACCTGCTCGTCCGGGGTCCAGGCGCCGTCCACCATCTGTCCCATCGTGCTGCTCCGCTTGTCCGTGGCCGATATGGGCCTGCGGATCAGGCCGCCATGCCGGCGCACCAGCCGCTTGACCAGGCCCATTGGAAATTGTAGCCGCCGAGCCACCCCGTCACGTCCACCGCCTCGCCGATCACGAACAGGCCCGGCACCGCCTTGGCCTCCATCGTGCGCGAGGACAGCGCCGCCGTGTCCACCCCGCCGAGCGTGACCTCGGCTTTGGCGTAGCCCTCCGTGCCGCCTGGCGTGACGGTCCAGCAGGAGAGGCTGGCGGCCACCTCCGCCAGGGTTCGGTCCGGCAGGTTAGCCATCTCGCCCCCGGGCCAGCGTGGCGCGAGGGCATCGGCCAGGCGTTGCGGCAGCAGGCTCGCCAGGGTGGTGCGCAGCGCGGCGCGGGGGCGGGCGGCCTTCGCGGCACGCAACGCGGCGTAGGCGTCGGTGCCAGGCAGCAGGTCGAGCGTCACGGACTGACCCTCGCGCCAGGCAGAGGAGACTTGCAGGATCGCCGGGCCGGACAGGCCGCGGTGGGTGAACAGCATCGCCTCCCGGAACGCTGCCCCGCCGCAGCGCGCCGCCACCGGCAGGGCAACGCCGCTGAGCGGACGCATGAGGGCCAGGTCATTGTCGTTGGCGACCAGCGGCACCAGCGCCGGCCGGATCTCGGTCAGCTTCAGGCCGAAGCGGCGAGCTGCGTCGTACGTGAAGCCAGTGGCGCCGAGTTTCGGGATCGACAGCCCCCCGGTCGCCAGCACCAGGGACGCCGCGGTGAAGGGGCCACGATCCGTGTCCACGCGGAACCCCTCGCCCCCGGCCAGCCCCGTGATCGGGTGGTTCAGGCGCATGTCCACCCCGCCGGCCTCGCACTCGGCCAGCAACATGGCGACGATGGCGCGGGCCGAGCCGTCGCAGAACAGTTGTCCCAGCGCCTTCTCGTGGCTGGCGATCCCGTGCCGCGCGACCAGGGTGCAGAAATCCTCGGCGGTGTAGCGCGCCAGGGCGGAGCGGGCGAAATGGCCGTTGGCGGAGAAGAACCGGTCCGGTGCGGTGCCCGTGTTGGTGAAGTTGCACCGCCCGCCGCCGGAGATGAGGATCTTGCGCCCTGGTTCGGCGGCATGATCGAGCAGCAACACGCGCCGACCCCGCTGCCCGGCGGTCGCCGCGCACATCAGGCCGGCCGCGCCCGCGCCGATGACGATGGTGTCGTAGGCGGTCATGATCGGAGCCAGCTCCCTCTTCCGTCCTTCACGGGAGCGGGTTGGCTGCGCACCTCTGTTCGATCGGTCAAGGGATCCCAAGCTCCCTCACCCCGCCCTCTGCCAAAAGAGGGAGAGGGAGAAGATGTGACCGCTGTGCAAATGTCACCGCGGCGCCGCCGCCCGTTGCAGCCGGTCGTTGATCGCCGCACCCAAGCCCGCCTCCGGCACCGCCATAGCTGCGATGCCGCGCAGGCCTAGCCTCATGCCCTCCCGGTCCAGCCAGCGCAGGCCCTCGAATAGATGGGCGGCGGCTTCCGCCGGGTCACCTGCTGGGCTCAGCTCGAACACCAGCCCGGCGCCGGGCAGGGCCGGGCCGAACGCCAGCAACGCCTCGTCCGCCGCCACCGACGCCGCCTGCAGGCGGACGGGGAGGCCGGGGGCGTAGTGCGACACCAGCAGCCCCGGCGACCGGAGCGTGCGGGTGACCTCCGCCTCCGCCGGCGTGATGCCACGGCCGACGGCGCCCGCCACCGCCTCGATCGCCTCCACCGGCACGCCGCCGGGGCGCAGCAGGAAGGGCGCGACGCCGGACAGGTCCAGCACAGCCGATTCGACGCCGACCCGGCACGGGCCGCCATCGACTACCGCGGCGATCCGCCCGTCCAGCCCGTCCAGCACGTGGTCCGCCGTCGTCGGCGATACCCCGCCCGAGCGGTTGGCGGAGGGTGCCGCGACCGGCCGCCCAACGGCGTGCAGCAGGGCCAGCGCCACCGCATGCGCGGGCACGCGCACCGCCAGCGTGTCCAGCCCGGCGCCGGCCAGCAGCGCGACCGGGCAGGTGATCCGGCGTTCCAACACCAGGGTCAGCGGCCCGGGCCAGAACGCGGCCGCCAAGGCCCGCGCAATGTCCGTCGCGACCACGTGGCGGAACGCGGCCTCCGCGTCCGGATAGTGGCAGATCAGTGGGTTGAAATGCGGCCGGCCCTTCGCGGTGAAGACGGCGGCGACGGCGGTGTTGGACGTGGCGTCCGCCCCCAGGCCGTAGACCGTCTCCGTCGGAAACGCGACCAGCCGCCCGGCGAGGAGCAGGGACGCCGCTTCGGGGTCATCTGGCCGGAGCCGCCGCGTCAACGGCCGAAGCAGATGAAGTGCGGGTTGTCCCATCCCGGCTTGCCGTAGCCGAGCGGCTTGCCGTCCGTGTCCAGAACCCGGCCACCCGCCGCCTCCAGCACCGCCTGCGGCCCGGCGGTGTCCCACTCCATGGTGCGGCCGAAGCGCGGATAGAGGTCCGCCACCCCCTCCGCCACGCGGACGATCTTCAGCGCAGAGCCATAATTCCTTACCGCCGCCACCGGACGGCCCGCAAGGTAGGCGCCAAGCCGCTCGTCATTGGCGTAATGGCGGGAGGCGAGCACCGTCAGCCCCTCGGCCGGCGGGATCCGGGCGGCGATCGGCTCCTGGCCGGCAGCAGTGCGTTTCCAGGCACCCTGGCCCACGATGCCGCCGAACAGCTCGCCCAGGGCTGGTACGCCGACCACGCCCAGCACCGGCTGGCCGTGGCGCACGAGGCCGATGTTGACGGTGAACTCGTCATGCCCGGCCGCGAACTCCCGCGTGCCATCCAGCGGGTCCACCAGCCAATACTGAGCCGCCGGGTCATGGGCGCGGCCGGCGGCGGATTCCTCCTCTGCGATCACCTGGATGTCCGGCGTCGCTGCCCGCAGCCCGGCGGCGATCAGCGCTTCCGCCTGGTGGTCGGCCTCCGTCACGGGGCTGTGGTCGTCCTTGTGCAGCGTCTCGAAGCCACGGGCCCGGATGGCGAGGATGACCGAAGCGGCCTGGCGGGCGAGGTCGGCGGCGAGTTCAAGCAGGTCGGGTTCGGTCATCGGGCTCACGTGGTTCGGGCCAGAACGTGTCGTCGAGCATGTCGTCGAGCGTGTAGGGGCACGACCAGGGAAACATGTCACGGAGCAAGCCGGTCTCGTATTCGGCGCGGAGGATGGCGTCGCCGTACCCGTCGGCGATCGCCTGGTCCTGCCACGATTTCAGGCTGGGATTGCGCTTCAGGTGGCGCGCGATCTGCCGCCGCTGCTCTTCGATGGTAAGGCGCCAGCTCGTGCTTCGGCGTTCGGGCTGGAATGACCATTTGAGGAGATGGAGGAGGAGGACCGATAGCCGGTTCACCAGTTCACGTTGCTCGGCGCCGCCCAGGGTTTCGACCTCCTCGGCCAGGTGCGTCAGATCCAGTTCTGACACGCGCCCGGTGCGCAGCAGCGCAGCCTGCTCGGTGGCCCAGGCGTAGAAATCCTGGTCGTACCCGATCGGTTTGTTGCGTTGCTCGTGCGCGCTCATCGTCTCCCTCCATACTCGACATCGACCGCCCAAGCCACAACTAGCCAATGAGCTCCGGCCTGCTACAACCGTTCCTCTCCACACACCCGAGGCCCTCCATGCTGTCCATCGAGTTCGCGCGTGCCGCCCTGCCTGTTTCCGGGGCGCTCGCGCTGCTGGTGACGGAAGGGCCGGTGCCAGCCGGGCTAGCGGCGGAGCTGGACGAGGCGTGCGGGGGTGCGCTGGTGCGGGCGTTCGCGGCGGCCAAGTTCACCGGCAAGAAGGGCAGTGCCTGCACCGTGCTGGCGCCCGGCGCCGGCCTGTCCCGCGTCGTCGTGGTCGGCCTGGGCAAGCCGGACGAGCTGACGCCGCATGGCGTGGAGGAGGCTGGCGGCACCGCTGCCATGCACCTGGCCGGTGAGGCGGAGGCTGCGATCGTGACCGGGGACCTGGCCCCCGAACACGCCGCCGCCGCCGCCATGGGCGCCGTGTTGCGCTCCTACCGTTTCGACAAGTACCGTACCAAGGAGAAGCCGGAGGACAAGCCGAAGCTCGCCGAGCTTTCCATCATTTGCGCCGACCCCGCGGCCACCGCCACGGCCTACGAACCGATGGAGGCCGTGGCCAACGGCGTGGCGCTCGCGCGGGACCTGGTGAGCGAGCCGCCGAACGTGCTGTTCCCGGCGGAGATGGCGGACCGCTGCCTCGCCCTCGAGGAGTTGGGCGTGACGGTGGAGGTGTTCGGGCCGAAGGAGATGGACAAGCTCGGCTTCGGCATGCTGATGGGCGTCGCGCTCGGCAGTGCCACCGAGCCGCGGATGGTGGTGATGCGGTGGAACGGCGCCACCGGGGCGGGCGGCAA
Organism: uncultured Acetobacteraceae bacterium; assembly: GCA_964235545.1. GTDB lineage: Bacteria > Pseudomonadota > Alphaproteobacteria > Acetobacterales > Acetobacteraceae > LMUY01. Next base: position 13,568 of record CAXSEG010000037.1, on the reverse strand, counting down.
GGGCCGCGGCAGGAAGGGCGCAGTAAAGGGCCCCGTCGCCAAGCCGCTCGCCTTCATCGGCAAGGGCGTCACCTTCGACACCGGCGGCATCTCCATCAAGTCGGCCGGCGGCATGGAGGATATGAAGTGGGACATGGCCGGCGCCGGGGCCGTGATCGGCGCCATGGCCGCACTGGCTGGGCGGCGCGCCAAGGTGGACGTGGTGGGGCTGGTCGGCCTGGTGGAGAACATGCCCAGCAGCACCGCCCAGCGCCCCGGCGACGTGGTCACCAGCTATTCCGGCCGGACGGTGGAGATCATCAACACCGACGCCGAGGGCCGCCTCGTTCTGGGAGATGTGATGTGGTACTGCCAGGAGCGGTTCCAGCCGGCGTTCATGGTGGACCTGGCGACGCTGACCGGCGGCATCATCGTCGCCCTCGGCCACGAGCATGCCGGGCTGTTCAGCAACGACGACGCGCTGGCGGCCAAGCTGCTGGCGACCGGCACCGCGTGGGGTGAGACGCTGTGGCGGATGCCGCTGGGCGAGGCCTACGACAAGATGCTGAAGAGCGAGATCGCCGACATGAAGAACGTCGGCGGCCGGCCCGGCGGCTCGATCTCTGCCGCCTGCTTCCTGCAGCGCTTCACCAACGGCGTGCCCTGGGCGCATCTGGACATCGCCGGGACCGCCTGGAGCAGCAAGGACTCGCCCACCATTCCGAAGGGCGCCACCGCATACGGCGTGCGGCTGATCGACCGCCTGGTGGCCGAGCATTACGAGAGCGCCCTGCCAGCGCCGTAACGCGCGGAGGATCCGTACCGGTGAGCGAGATCGGCTTCTACCACCTCACCCGCACCACGGCGGAGGAGGCCTTGCCCAAGCTGCTCGGCCGCACTCTGGCCGCCGGGCAGCGCGCCGCCGTGCTGTGCGGCAGCGAGCTGCGGCTGAAGGCGTTGAGCGACGCGCTCTGGGCCAGCACCGACCCGGACTGGCTGCCGCACGGCTCGGCCCGCACCGGGGAGGCGGAGCTGCAGCCGATCTGGCTTGCGCTGGCGCCGGAGGCCCTGAACGGCGCCAAATACCTGTTCCGGCTGGATGGCACGGACGCCGACGCGGCGGCGTGGGAGCGCGTGTTCGACCTGTTCGACGGTGGCGATCCGGAGGCGGTGGCGGCCGCCCGGACGCGGTGGGCCGCGGCCAAGCAAGCGGGGCACCAGCTGACCTACTGGCAGCAGGGCGAGCGGGGCTGGCAGAAGAAAGGCTGAATCGGCGCTTTTCTGCCAAGCCAGGGTCGATTACATCCCCCGGCATGGGACCCGACCGCACATGCTGAGATATGCCTTGATGGCCATCGGCGCCGCCGTGCTGGTGGCGCTGGTGTTCATTATGCTGCCGATTACGCGCGGCCCGCGGCCCGACCCGCGGATCCTCGCCAACGGTGACAGCCAGCCGGCGACCAGCTTCACCATCCACGACGCCCCCGCACCCGTCCCGCAGTCCGCTCCCTCGGCGATGGCGGCATCTTCGCCCGCCCCGACCGACCTGGACGCGGTGATGCAGCGCCTGCGCAGTGGGGGCCCGACCCCGCCGGCGCAGGACGCCACCATCGCTCTGCCGCCTGCCACGCCGCCCGCCGTCGCCCCGCCTGCCATCATCCCGCCCGTCGTGACGCCGCCCGTCATGGCACCCGTGGTGGTTTCGCCCGTCACCCCCGATCCGGCGGCGCCGCCGCGCTTCCCGACCGTCACGGGGCAGGGGACGCGTTGGCGGATGGCCCGCAGCGGCAGCGGCTTCACGATCTCGATCGACCTAGGCGGCGGCCAGGTGGCCGAAATCCATGTGTTGCCGGCTTTCGCCAACCTCGACCCGGCGGCGATCAATATGCGCGTGGATTACCTGCGGGATACGATCCTGCAGCATTTCTCCCGCCAGTCCGGCAGCTACAGCTTCGCCCGCGACGGGTCGGTGTCGCTGGAGCAGTAGCGTCCGAACCGGAGGTTCCGTCACGCTACGATGCAAATATCCGGTCTCGTGACACAGCCCCGACACAGTGTTCGTGCCTACTCTCGCCGTGACGCGAGGAGGGCAGGCGATGATGCAACCAGCGGTGTTCCAGTCGGCGGCGGCTAGTGTGCCCCCCGCCCTGATCGCGGCCGAGTTGCCGCTGGCACCGGCCGCGATGGCCCGCTATCTCCGCCGCACCAACGGCGCCGCCGCCGCCCTCTGCTTCGCCCAGGCGATCTACGAGGATTCGGCCTGGGCGAACGATGATTGGGGCGCATACTGGGCCGACGTGATGCGGCTGGTGTGATACCGGTCAGCATTGAACTCGTTCCAGCAACGGTGGGCTAAAGCCCACCCTAAAGTGTGGTCGTAGGGCGGGCTTCAGCCCACCACCGCCGGAAGAAGTGTCCCGCACCTAAGCCTCCGCGAGCGCCTCCTCCGCCTCCAGCCACGCCATCTCGGCCACTTCCACCTCCCGCGCGATCGCCGCCAGGCGGGTGTTTGCCGCCGTGACGTCGGCCTTGTGGGCGGCGGCGTAGATCGCTGGGTCGGCCAGGCGCTTTTCCAGCGCCGCGCGTTCCGTGGCCAGCTTGGCGAGTGCCGCCTCCGCGTCGCGGGCCTGCTTGCGCAGCGGTGCCATTTGCACCCGCGCCTCCGCCTTGGCCCGACGGTCATCCTTGCGGGTCGGCGCCTCGGTGCGCGCAGGGCGGGCGCGCTCCGCCAGCAGGCCGCGATAGTCGTCCAGGTCGCCATCGTACGGTTTGGCGGTACCGTCCGCCACCAGCCACAGCCGGTCCGCCACCAGCTCCACCAAGTGGGGGTCGTGGGTGATCAGCAGCACGGCGCCGCTGAACTCGGCCAGCGCCCGCACCAGCGCCTCCCGCGCGTCGATGTCCAAATGGTTGGTCGGCTCGTCCAGGATCAGCAGTTGCGGCGCGTCCCGCGTGGCCAGCGCCAGCAGCAGCCGGGCGCGCTCGCCGCCCGAGAGCTGGGCGGTCGGCGTGTCCGCCCGGTCCGCGTCCAGCCCGAACCGCGCCAACTGCGCCCGCACCGCCGGCGGCAGCGCGCGCGGCATGGCGCGGCCCATGTGGTCCACCGCCGACTCGCCGCTGACCAACTCCTCCGCCTGGTGCTGCGCGAAGTAGCCGACGCGCAGCTTGGCACTGCGCTGCATGCGGCCGGTGATCGGCTCCATACGCCCGGCCAGCAGCTTGGCTAGCGTGCTCTTCCCGTTGCCGTTGGCGCCGAGCAGGGCCACCCGGTCCTCCATGTCCAGCCGCAGGCTCACGTTGCGCAGCACCGGCCGGCCGTCATACCCGGCGTCCACCCGCTCCAGCTGCAGGATCGGCGGGGCGAGCTGGGCGGGCTCCGGGAAAGCGAAGCGCGTCGCGTGCTCCTCCACCACGCTCTCCATCACCGGCAGCCGTTCCAGCGCCTTGAGGCGGGATTGCGCTTGCCGCGCTTTGGTGGCCTTGGCGCGGAAGCGGTCGACGAAGGCCTGCATGTGGGCGCGCTGGGCGGCGATCCGCTCCGCCGCGCGGGCCTGCTGCATGGCCTGCTCGGTGCGGATACGGACGAACTCGGTGTAGCCGCCGGGTGTCAGCGACAGGCGCCGCTGGTCCAGGTGTGCGATCGCCTCCACCGCCCGGTCCAGCAGCCCGCGGTCGTGGCTGACGATCACGCAGGCGCCGGGGAAGCGGGCGAGCCAGCCCTCCAGCCACATCGTCGCCTCGAGGTCGAGGTGGTTGGTCGGCTCGTCCAGCAGCAGCAGGTAGGGCTGCGCGAACAGCGCCGTGGCGAGGGCCACCCGCATGCGCCAGCCGCCGGAGAACTCTCCGACGGCGCGGCGCTGGGCGGCGGTGTCGAACCCGAGCCCGGCGAGGATGGCGGCGGCGCGGGCGGGGGCCGCGTCAGCACCGATGGTGCGCAGGCGTTCGTGCAGCTCGGCGAGCCGCGCAGGGGACGCCGCCTCCGCCTCCGCCAGTAACCGCAGCCGCTCGGGATCGCCCTCCAGCACCGTGTCCAGCAGGGAGGCCGGGCCGGCGGGCGCTTCCTGCCGGACCTGCGCCATGCGGGCGCTGGCGGCGAGGTGGATGGAGCCACCGTCCAGCCCCACCTCGCCGGCAATCGCCTTCAGCAGGGTGGACTTACCGGCGCCGTTGCGCCCGACTAGGCCGATGCGCCGCCCCGCGTCCACCCGCAGCGTCGCGTGCTCAAGCAACGGGCGGCCGGCCATACGCAGCGTGATGTCGTCGATGACAAGGAGGCTCATGCCGGCGGTCTAGCGTGTGGCCGGAGTGGGTTCCAGGGGCTGCTCCCTCACCCGTCCTTCACGGGAGAGGGAGATGACACTCCCTAATGGATCTCCGGCTCCGCCGTCGGCGCCGTGCCCTCCAGAACCTTGAAGTCGCACCCGTCATTGGCCTGGCTGATCTGATCAGCACTCAGCTTGCCCCACCCGCGTGCGAACCGTGGCGCCGGCGCCACCCAGACAGCACGGCGCGTGGCCAGTTCCGCCTCGTCCACGTCCAGCGTGATGCTGCGGGCGGGCACGTCCAGCGTGATCATGTCGCCGGTCCGCACCAGCGCGAGCGGTCCGCCCACCGCACTTTCCGGCGCTACGTGCAGCACGCAAGTGCCATAGCTCGTGCCGCTCATCCGCGCGTCGCTGATCCGCACCATGTCGCGCACGCCTTGCTGCAGGATCTTCTTCGGGATCGGCAGCATGCCCCATTCCGGCATGCCCGGCGCCCCGATCGGCCCAGCGGAGCGCAGCACCAGCACGCTGTCCGCCGTGACGTCCAACGCCGGGTCGTCGATGCGGGCGGCCATGTCGTTGTAATCCTCGAATACGACCGCCGGGCCGGTGTGGCGGGCCAGACGCGGGTCGGCGGCCGAGGGTTTGATCACCGCACCATCCGGGGCCAGGTTGCCGCGCAGCACCGCGACGCCGCCCTCGGCCTTCAGCGGCTGGTCGCGCGGCAGGATCACGTCCGGGTTCAGCACCTTGGCGCCCTCGATGTTCTCGCCCAGCGTGTGGCCGTTCACCGTCGCGGCCGAAAGGTCCAGCAGGTCCCCCAGCGCCACCATCAGCGCGCGCGAGCCGCCGGCGTAGTAGAAATCCTCCATCAGGTATTTGCCGGACGGCCGGATGTTGGCGATCAGCGGCGAGGACCGGCTCAGCTCGTCGAACCGGTCCAGGTCGAGCGGCACCCCCGCGCGCCGCGCCATCGCGATCAGGTGCACGATCGAGTTGGTGGACCCGCCGAGCGCCATGGCCACCCGCACCGCGTTGTCGAAGCTGCCCGGCGTCAGCATGGTGCGCGGCGTCAGGTCCTCCCACACCATGTCCACGATCCGCCGGCCGCAGGCGCTGGCCATGCGGGCGTGGTTGCTGTCCGGCGCGGGGATCGCGGAGGCGCCGGGCAGGCTGAAGCCCATCGCCTCCACCGCCACCGTCATGGTGGACGCCGTGCCCATCGTCATGCACGTGCCCCAGGAGCGGGCGATGCCGTTCTCGATCTCTTGCCAATCGGTCTCGGTGATGGTGCCGGCGCGCAGCTCGTCCCAGTATTTCCAGGTGTCGCTGCCGGAGCCGAGCGTGGTGCCGTTCCAGTTCCCGCGCAGCATCGGCCCGGCGGGCATGAAGATCGCCGGCAGGTTGGCGGAGATGGCACCCATCAGCATCGCCGGCGTGGTCTTGTCGCAGCCGCCCATCAGCACCAGGCCATCGAGCGGCTGGCCGCGGGCGATCTCCTCCACCTCGATGGCCAGCAGGTTGCGGTAGAACATGCTGGTGGGCTTCATGTACTGCTCGGGCAGCGCCAAAGCCGGGATCTCGACGGGGAAGCCGCCCGCCTGCCACACGCCGCGCTTCACCTCCTCGGCGCGGACGCGGAAATGCTGGTGGCACTGGTTGAGGTCGGACCAGGTGTTGAGCACGCCGATCACCGGCTTGCCTTTCCAGTCCGCCTCGTCATAGCCCATCTGCTTGGTGCGGCTGCGGTGGCCGAAGGAGCGCAGGTCGGCGGCCCCCCAGGTGCGGAAGGAGCGGAGCTGTTCGGCGGTCTTCCTCGTCATGCTATTTCCTCCAACGAACACGGATGGCTAGGCTGGCCGGGTGAGCACGAACCGGACCCAAGTCAAACTCAGTGACGTCGCGGCTGCGGCCGGTGTGGCGCCGATGACGGTCTCCCGCGTCCTGAACACGCCGGAGCAGGTGGCGCCGGACACGGCCAAGCGGGTGCGGGCGGCGATCGAGCGGCTGGGCTACGTGCCGAACCTGCTGGCGGGCGGGCTGTCCAGCCGCAGATCCCGCATCATCGCGGCCATCGTGCCGACGGTGGCCAGCCCGATCTTCGCCGCCAGCCTGGGCGCCTTCACCGACGAGCTGGACGGCGCGGGCTACCACGTCGTGCTGGGCCTGAGCGGCTACGGCGCTGACAATGCGGAGGAGGCGCTGGTCGGCGCCATCCTGGGCCGCCGCCCGGACGGTCTGTTGCTGACGGGGACGGAGCACTCTGCCATCACCCGCCGCCGCCTGGCGTTGGCCGCGGTGCCGGTGGTGGAGATCTGGGACCTGGTGCACGACCCGGCGGACATGGTGGTGGGGTTCGACCACCGCTCCGTCGGCGCGGCGGTGGCGGCCCTGTTCCTGGCCCAGGGCTACCGCCGCTTCGCCGCGATCGGCGCCGATGACAGCCGGGCCGTCGCCCGCCGCCGTGGCTTCACCGAGGCGTTGCCGCCCGGCTCGCTGCTGCTGGACGAAATGCTGCCGGCCCCGGCGAGCATGCAGGGCGGACGAGAGGCGGTGGGCAAGCTGCCGCTGTCGGCAGAGCCGGTCGGTATGTTCTGCTCGTCGGACCTGTCCGCGGCCGGCGTGGTGATCGAGGCCGGCGCACGCGGCATCGCGGTGCCCGGCCAGTTGGCGGTCTGCGGCTTCGGCGACTTGGAGGTAGGGCGCGCCATGCACCCGGCCGTCAGCACCGTAAGCGTGGACGGGGCGGAGATCGGCCGCGTGGCGGCACGTTGCCTGCTGGCCCGGCTGGCCGGCCGCGAGGCTCCCCGCAGCGTCGCCGTGCCGTTCCGCGTGGTGCAGCGCGGCTCGACCCGGCTCGCGGCGCTGTCTGAACTCCGCCCTTGACGTGGTTTTCATGGTATCGCTACCATCAAGCCGCGAACAGGACGCCGGGTCAACCCGGCGCGATCTCGGGAGAGAAGCGCCATGACGGATTCGGACGCCAGACAGGTTTGGGCGGCACGGCAGCGCTGGCAAGCACGGCGCTCTTTCGCGCTGCCAGTGCCGAGCCGGCAAGCCCCCAGCCTGCTAACCCGATGCCGATCACCATCGTCGACGTGGCGGGCAATCTTGCGCTGACGCAGCGCGGGTTCGAGGCCTACCGGACGGCCAAGCCGAAGATGGTCTCCCGCTTTACCTTCACCAAGGCGCCGGCGCCCGAGCTGCCCGGCAAAATCAAGGCGCAGCAGGACGCCAATCGCGTTGATATCGACGTCGTGCTCACGGGGATGGACGCCCTCTCCGCCGGCCTGGCGCAGGGCATCTGGGAACCGCTGTTCCCCGCCCATGCCGCTTCGTTGCCCGACCTGAAATCCATCCTGCTGCCCGGCGCCGCGCAGATGCAGGACTGGCGTCCGGTTACGGCCTGATCAACTGCTACTGCCCGGCCGGTCCGCTGCTGGAATACATGCCGGACCGCGTGACTGCGCCGCCGACGACGGTGGAGGAGCTGCTGGACCGGAGCCGGGCATACAAGGACCGGTTCATGTATGCTCGGCCGGCCTATTCCGGCCCGGGGCGCGCCTCCTCATGGGCATCCCCTATCTGGTGGGCGACAAGGACCCGAAGGACCCGAAGAACGGCTGGGACAAGACCTGGGCCTACCTCAAGGCGCTCGACGCCCACATCGAATACTTCCCGACCGGCACCGGCGCCGTGATGAGGGAGCTGGGTGATGGCTCGCGGGACATGGTCGCCACGATCACGGGATGGGACATCAACCCGCGCGCGCTCGGGATGTGCCGAAGGAGGCGAAGTTCATAGCCCTGAAAGGGTTCCACTTCGTCACCGGCGCACAGTACATTCGCGTGCTCAAGAGGATCGGCGCCGAGCGGCTGGCGGTGCTGCTCGACATGATGTCCTTCATGCTGAAGAAGCCGCAGCAGGCGCTGACCTATGATGACGGATATTTCTATCCCGGTCCGGCCGTGTCCGGCGTGCCGCTGGAGATGGCGCCCGCCGACAGCCAGGCGACGCTGAAGGAGTTCAGCCGCCCCGAATACGACACCTTGATCGCCCAGACGCCGAAGGAGGTGCCGCTCGATGCGGACAACCTGGTCTACGCGTTCCGCCGCTGGGACGAGCAGATCGGCAGCAAGACCAAGTAGAATGAGCATTCACGCAGCCAACTTCCGTGAGCTGCGGCTCGACCGGCTGAGCCGCCAGTTCGGCGCTATGAACGCGCTGCGCGACGTGTCGCTGACGGTGAAGCGGGGCGAGTTCATCGCTCTCCTCGGCCCGTCCGGCTGCGGCAAGTCCACTATGCTGAACATCCTGGCCGGGCTGCTGCCGGCGACTGGAAGCGGCATCTGGCTGGACGAGCGGCGCATCGACAACCTGCCGCCGGAGCAGCGCGGCTTCGGCATGGTGTTCCAGAACTACGCCCTGTTCCCGCATATGACGGTACGCAAGAATATCGGGTTCGGCCTGGCGATGCGCCGGGTCGGCCGCGCGGAGGCAACGCGGCGCGTGGCGGCCGCTGTCGCCCTGGTGCGGCTGCAAGGGCAGGAGGAGAAGCTGCCGGGCCAGCTCTCGGGCGGCCAGCAGCAGCGCGTGGCCATCGCGCGCGCCGTGGTGGTGGAGCCACCGCTGGTGCTGATGGACGAGCCGCTGTCCAACCTGGACGCCAAGCTGCGGCTCGAGATGCGGGCCGAGATCCGCCGGATCCACGCGAGCCTGGGCGGCACCACGATCTACGTGACCCACGACCAGGAGGAGGCGCTGCCGTTTGCCGACCGCATCGTGCTGCTGCAGGACGGCGCGATCCGCCAGGTCGGGACGCCGGACGATCTGTATTCCCGGCCGGAGCACCTGGACGTGGCGGAACTCATGGGTTTCCGCAACCGCATCCGCGGCCGGGTCGCCACCCGCGACGGCGGCAGGGTTTCGGTGGCGGTGGAGAATGCGATCGTTCAGGCGACCCCGCGCGACGGTTTGGCCCCGTGTGACGAGGCCACTCTCGCCGTGCGCCCGGAGGACTTGGTCGCGGCGGAGGACGGGCCCCTGGCAGCTACCGTCACCTCTACCGAGTTCCGCGCGCGGGACGGAGCTGGTGTTCCATTCCGACTACGGCGCTTCAAGGGGCAGCACCGTCCGTCTGCGCCCGACCCCGCCCGCACGCTGGTGTTCGGTTGAGCGACGACAGCCTTCTCCCTCTCCCGTCGTTCACGGGAGAGGGTCGGGGTGAGGGCCGAACCCACGGATCGGAGACGGGTGCGCGCGTCCCCTCACCCTTGAGCGGGAGAGGGAGAGGGCAGGCGCTCGCCGAACACGGGATCGACGGCCTGATGCTCCTCCTGCTACCGGCGCTGTTCCTTGTCCTGCTCTTCGTCTACCCGTTCCTCTACGGCCTGTGGTATCCTCCAGCCCAAGGTCGGCAGAATGCTCGCCAACTACGCGGCTTTCTTCTCGGACTCGTTCCTCTACGACACGGTCTGGACCACGCTGCGCCTCGCCGTGCCCGTGACGCTGCTGAACCTGCTGATCGCCGTGCCGATCCCGCTGCGGGTGCGGCTGATGCGGCGGCAGCGCGTGCTGACGACGATCCTGGTCATCCCGATCACGCTCGGCGCGGTGTTGGTCGCGCAGGGGCTGCTCAACTACTTGGGCCCGCAAGGCTGGTTCAACCGCACGCTGCTGTTCATCGGCCTGGTGCATGCGCCGGTGCGGCTGCTGCATAATTACTGGGGCGTGTCGCTGCTGATCACGGGGCTGCCGTTCACCTTCCTGCTCACCTTGTTCTACGTCAGTGGCGTGGACCCGGCGCTGGAGAACGCGGCGGCGACCCCGGGCGCCGGCGCCGCTCCGCGGTTCCGCACCATCCTGCTACCGCTGCTGCTGCCGGGGCTGGCGATCCCTACGACGCCGCTTTCGAGCAGTCTGATTACGGCCTGGCCTCGGCGATCGCGATGATCATGGGGTCGTGCAGGTCGGCGTGGTTGCGATCGTGCTGTCCGGCCGCAGCCTGCTGTATCGCGGCGCCAGCGGGGGCAAGGGCTGATGGTGCAGCGCCCCAGCATTCTGACCCGGCTATGGGTTGCTGCCGTTTGGTTGTCCGTCGCCTTCTTCGTGCTCAACCTGGTCGGGCTGATCGCGACCGTAGTCTTGGACAGCTTCGCCACGCGATGGCTCGGCACCTGGCTACCGGTGGGGTTGACGACGCGCTGGTACGGCTCCGCCTGGGACGAGTTCCAACTGGACGACGTGCTGATCACCGCGTTCGAGGCGGTGTTCCTGGTGGTGGCGATTTCTGGCGCGCTCGGCGTGCCCGCCGCCTATGCGCTGGCCCGGCGTGAATTCCCGTTCATCGAGCAGATCGACCCGCGAACTGAGCAGGCCGCTCGCGTGTTCGGCGCTACCACACCGAAGCTGTTCGGTTACGTGCTGCTGCCCCTGCTGCTGCCCCTGCTGCTGCCCGGCGTAATGGCGGCGCTGCTGCTGGTGCTGGTGCGCACGATCGCCATGTTCGAGCTGGCATTCCTGACCGCGGGGCCCACGAGCCAGATGTTGGTGGTGGCGTTGTACTACGCCGTGTTCGCCGCCGGGGTGCGCGCCGTACAGGCGATCGACGCGATGGCCGTGGTGTACATGGCGACCACGCTGGTCTGGCTGCTCCTGGCCTTGCGGTTCGTGAACCCGACGCAGATCGTGGGGCGGCCAAACGGGCCTAGTGGTCCGATGCTTACGGGTTTTTCAGCCCGGCAGCTCAATTGGCCCACCAAATCGACATCACAGTCCCGTTGCCGAGCGAACGGGGCGGGGTAGGGCATGTTGGTGTGGGCCAGGAGGCACCATGCCGCATAACAAGACGAAATCCGACAACGACGACAGCCACGCTCGCTCCGCGAAGGCGCAGAAGGCGGAGGAGGTGCAGCGCGCCGGCACCGCCAAGGCCAGCGGCCTGCTGGGGGACGATGCGGTTCCCGAGGGTGGTCCGCCGCCCGCACCGAAGATGGCGAAGGGCCACCCGATGCCCGCCACGTCCCATGGCGACGGGACGGCCGAGGAGGGCACTAGCAGTGCCACCGCCGGCAAGGCGGAGAAAGAGGCCGCGGCGCGCAACGCCGAATTGACCAAGGATCAGCACGGCCGCGGACACCGCAAGGCCGAGCATTCAGGGAGCTAAGGCTATGGCGACACCATCCACCCGCACCACCGGCAACGACCCTGTCGAGGGGATTGACCCCGGGGGAACCCACCCCACCAAGCCGGGCAACCCGGACAAGAGCGGCCCGGCCAAGCCTATGGAAGTTCACAAGGAGCAAATCGTCGTGAGCGGCGACGAAAACAATCCCAAGACCCAACGTGCCCGATGAGTGGCTCTGCCAAGGAAGCCGAGCGGGCGCAGATCCTGCGCAAACAAGCAGCGCTCGGCGACAAGGAAGCTGCGGCTGAACTGCAGCACGGTGAAAACACGCCGGACGCGACGGTGACCAAGCCGCACGACCCCGGCAATGCCGCTACGCCACCGACTGTACCCTGACACGCTAGCGCTTTTCCCTCTCCCGCTTCTGGGAGAGGGCCGGGGTGAAAGGGTAAGGGACGCCGCCCCTCACTTGACTACCTGTGTGTGTAGAATGGCCGCGAACGCCTCATATATCATAGATGCTGGCACGACGAAGATACACATAGTGCCAACCCACAGCCGTCACGAGGATCCGGCGACGGCCAAAGGCCCTACCCCAGAAATGACTTGGCGGCCTACCACGTCCCCGATCAATACAAGCGTCGGCCCTCCCGTCGACCATCCTTCGGCCTGCGCGACTAGTTCTTGCAGCGTTCCCCTCAGCACACGCTGCGCGCGCGTTCCACCACGCTCGATTAGCGCCGCTTGCGTCGTAGGCGCCAGCCCGGCCGCGAAAAGCCCGTCCCGCAGCAGCGGCAAGGTCACGATTCCCATATACACCGCGATCGTGCCGCCCCGGGCCAACTGCTCGAAATCGAGATCAAGCCTTCCTTCCTTGGTATGTCCCGTCGCGAACGTCACCGTTCGCGCCGCCTCACGATGCGTGAGCGGGATGGCAGCCTGCGCTGCGCATGCCAACGCCGCCGTCACGCCCGGCACCACTTCGAACGCCACACCCGCTTGCGCAAGCGCTTCCGCCTCCTCGCCGCCACGCCCGAACACAAAGGGATCCCCGCCCTTCAGCCGCACCACCTTCCGCCCTTCCCGAGCCAAGCGTACCAGCAAATCGTTAATGCTCTCTTGCGGCAGGCAGTGGTTCGCACGCGCCTTGCCGACATAGATTCGTTCGGCGTCACGCCGGGCCATGTCCAGCACGTCTTCGCCGATCAGCCGGTCGTGCACGATCACATCCGCCTCGCCGAGTAGGCGGTGGGCTCGTACTGTGAGCAAGTCGGACGAGCCCGGTCCAGCGCCCACGAGGTAGACGATCCCGCTCGGTTCGGCGCCTTGCGCGATCTGCTGTGTCATTTCGCGCCTGGCCGCATCTTCGTCCCCGGCCGCGACCAAATCCGCCACCCGGCCGCCCAGGGCCCGCTCCAGCACGCGTCGGCGCAGGGCGGTATCCGGAAGGTAGCGGCGGATTTCGGTTTTGAACTCGTCGGCAATGGCAGCGAGGCGGCCGATCTCCGGGGGCACCAAGGCCTCGATCCGCGCCCGGATCAGCCGCGCCAACACGGGCGCAGTCCCACCGGAGGAGACGGCCACGGTGATTGGAGACCTATCGATGACGGCCGGCGTGATGAAGCTGCATAGGACAGGGCGGTCGACCACGTTGACGGGAATACCGCGCGAGGTCGCAGCCTCGACCAGGGCAGCGATGTCGGACTCCGGCGCTTCGGCGGCGATTGCCACCACGCAGCCTTCGAGCAGGGCCGGATCGAACCTTGCGGTCTGCACCACATCTGCGCCGCACCGCCGAAGTGCATCCGCTTTCCGCTCCGCGGCCTCTCCATCGCCGAGCACGAAGCCACGTCGTCCTTGCAGATCCAGGAAGATGGGAAAGTAGCGCATTCGGGGTGGCTCCAAGGGACGCCGCTGAGATGGGCGTGGACGTGCGAAAATCTGCCTTTGACCGGTGGGCGGAATGTTTGAAGGTATCGCTTGACCACCAGACCAGTCGCGTCTAGATACTCGTCATCGGCGGCGGAAAACACTCGTTGCTTTCTTCCGGCCTCTCTAGTAGCTTCCTCGGCTCGCGCTGAGGTAGTGCTAGCCAAGCGGGGTTGAACGCGGCTCATTATATGGGTCGTTGGCCTGTTTGGGTGTTGTTCATTGACAAGTATATCTGATGAGGAAGGGATAAGTTGGCGGCGTCCTTT
>CAXSEG010000036.1:0-21485 GCA_964235545.1 uncultured Acetobacteraceae bacterium | reverse complement strand
GTCGCAGCGCATGATGCCGCCGAAGATGTTGACCAGGATGCCTTCGACGTTCGGGTCCGACAGGATGATCTTGAACGCGGCCGTCACCCGCTCCTTGGTGGCGCCGCCGCCGACGTCCAGGAAGTTGGCGGGGGAGGAGCCGTACAGCTTGATGATGTCCATGGTGGCCATCGCCAGCCCGGCGCCGTTGACCATGCAGCCGATCGTGCCGTCCAGAGCCACGTAGTTGAGGCTATACTTGGCGGCCTCCAGCTCCTTCGGATCCTCCTCCGCCTCGTCGCGCAGCTTCTCCAGCTCCGGATGGCGGAACAGCGCGTTGTCGTCGAACGCGACCTTGGCATCCAGCGCGATGACGTCGCCGGCGCCGGTCACCACCAGCGGGTTGATCTCGATCGTGTCGCAGTCCAGCGCGGTGAACGCCTTGTACATGGCGGCCACGAACTTGCCGAAGGTGCCGATCTGCTTGCCCTCCAGCCCCAGCCCGAAGGCGAGGCGGCGGGCGTGGAAGCCGGACAGGCCGGATGCCGGGTCGATGGCGACGCGCATGATCTTCTCGGGATGATGCTCGGCCACCTCCTCCACTTCCATGCCGCCCTCGGTGGAGGCGAGGATGGTCACGCGGGAGGTCGCGCGGTCCACCAGCAGCGAGAGGTACAGCTCACGCTTGATGTCGCAGCCGGCCTCGACATACACGCGCCTGACCTTCCGGCCGGCGGGGCCGGTCTGCTTGGTGATCAGCGTGTGGCCGAGCATGGCGGCGGCAGCTTCCTTCACTTCGGCGGCCGACTTGGCCAGGCGGACGCCGCCCTTGCCCTCGGGCGCGTCGGCAAAGCGGCCGGCACCGCGCCCGCCGGCATGGATCTGGCTTTTGACCACATACACGGGACCAGGCAGCTTGCCGGCCGCCGCCTCCGCCTCCTCGGGCGTCCAGGCGATGTGGCCTTCGAGCACGGCGACGCCGAAGCCTTTCAGCAGCTCTTTACCCTGATACTCGTGGATGTTCATCGGATCAGCCCACCAGTTTCTTCGACGCGTCGATCAGTTCGCGAACGGAGGCGCAGCTCTTGTCGAACGCCGCCTTCTCCTCCGCATTCAGCTCGACCTCGACGATGCGCTCGACGCCGCCGGCGCCGATCACCACGGGGACGCCGACATACAGGCCGTCCATGCCATATTGGCCCGTCAGCATCGCGGCGGCGGGCAGCACGCGCTTCTTGTCCTTCAGGTAGCTCTCGGCCATGGCGATGGCGGAGGCGGCGGGGGCGTAGAAGGCGCTGCCCTTCTCCAGCAGCTTGACGATCTCGCCGCCGCCATTGGCGGTGCGGGCGACGATGGCGTCGATCTTGGCCTGCGTGGTCCAGCCCATCTTCACCAGGTCCGGCACGGGGATGCCGGCGACGGTGGAGTAGCGGGTCAGTGGCACCATCGTGTCGCCGTGGCCGCCGAGCACGAAGGCGGTGACGTCCTCGACGCTGACGTTGAACTCGTGCGCCAGGAACAGGCGGAAGCGGGAGCTGTCCAGCACGCCGGCCATCCCGACCACCATGTTGGCGGGCAGGCCGGATTTCTGCTGCATCACGTAGACCATCGCGTCGAGCGGGTTGGTGATGACGATGACAAAGGCGCCCGGGCAGTGCGTCTTGATGCCTTCGGCCACCTGGGCGATCACGCCCGCATTTTTCGCGACCAGGTCGTCGCGGGACATGCCGGGCTGGCGCGGGAAGCCGGCGGTGACGATCACCACATCCGACCCGGCGATGCTGGCATAGTCGCTGCTGCCCGTCATGTGGCTGTCGAAGCCGTCCACCGGGGCGGACTGCATGATGTCGAGCGCCTTGCCGGCGGCGACCCCGCCGAACACGTCGAACAGCGCCACGTCGCCGAGCTCCTTCAGGCCCACGAGATGGGCGAGGGTGCCGCCGATATTGCCGGCACCGATAAGAGCGATCTTGTTGCGAGCCATGGAGGTCCTTCCGGGAAGGGGAGCCAGGGGATTACCCGCCAGGCCGGCCGGCCGTCCGGAAGGCAAGCGTTGGCTACCTCATCCAGGGGGGAGGGGCAAGGCAGGTCGTGTTGGGACCGCCTGCCCGGCTATCCGTTGTGACGCTCAAGCCCGGCCGGGGATATCCGCCGTCTCGAAGAATACGCCGGCGATGACGGGGGCACGGTCGGAAAGTAGGCAATCCAATACTGCCCTTCTTTGATCCAGCACCGGCCCGGTCTCGTCATGCATGGATAGGGACGTGGATGTCGCAAGCCGGCTTCGGGCGCGGTGTCGATCCGTTGCTCGGCGCGATCCAAGGCAAGATCGAGGTTGCGCGCTGCCTCGATCCTGTTCCGCGCCTCGTAATGCTCACGAAGCGCATCGACCTGCGCTTCTGCTACTGCGGTATAGGCCGGCACTACCGGGCGGGCTTCGACTTGTCC
Source organism: uncultured Acetobacteraceae bacterium (assembly GCA_964235545.1). Lineage (GTDB taxonomy): Bacteria > Pseudomonadota > Alphaproteobacteria > Acetobacterales > Acetobacteraceae > LMUY01. Next base: position 19,058 of record CAXSEG010000036.1, on the reverse strand, counting down.
GGTCCGAGTGCCGCTTCCATGCGGGCTATGCTGTCACGCAGCCGCTGGCGCATCCCACCCCCATCGACAACCCGCCCGGCTTCGCGGTCCGCCTCGCTCTGCTCTAGCGCCGCGACCCAGCCGGTCGGTGGGGAAACGACGGTATCATCCACCTTGTCCATCTCCGGACGGTATTCCGTGCCACCCCTCACGGCAACAGCGCCGTCCAATCCAACGAGGGTCGCGACCTTTCATAGGGCCGGACATCGTAGGCCCACAATTAAGTCAGATGCTCCAGCCCAAGCCACTCCTCAGACTGCATCTCCTCCAGCCGTGACGCCGTCCGCTCGAACGCCTTCGCACCCTCACCCCGCTCATACAGCAGGTCCGGCGCTGCCTCCGCCGAGGCCACCAGCTTGACCCGGTGCTCATACAACGCGTCCACCAGGGTGATGAACCGCCGGGCCTGGTCATAATTCTCCGGCCCGAGCCGCGGAATCCCGTCCAGCACCAGCGCGTCGTAATGCGTGGCCAGCGCCAGGTAGTCGCCCGGGCCGAGCGGCTGGCCGCAGAGCGTCGCGAAGTCAAACCGGGCGACCCGCTCGGCCGCCAGCGGCACCCGCAGCGTGCGGCCGGCCACGTTCAGCCGCTCGGCATGAGCGGCGGCGCCGCGGGACAGGCTGGTGAAGGCGCGGTCCAGCGCCGCATCCGCCCGGCCGTTCGCTGGGACGTGCCAAGTCGGCTGCCCGCGCAGCCGGGCACGGCGGAAATCGCGGCCACCATCCAGCACCAGCACATCCAGGTGCTGCTTGATCAGGGCGATGAACGGCAGGAACGCGTCCCGCCCGGGCTTGCCGCGGAACAGGTCGTCTGGCGTGGTGTTGGACGTGGCAACCACCACCACCGCGCGCTCGAACAGGGCGGCAAACAAGCGGCCGAGGATGATCGCGTCCGCGATGTCGTTGATCTGGAACTCGTCGAAGCAGAGCAACGCGGCGTTCGTCGCGATAGCATCGGCCAGCGGCGGCACCGGGTCTGCACCGCCCGGGTTGGCCTGTCTCCACGTGAAAATACGCGTATGCACATCTTGCATGAAGGCGTGAAAGTGGATGCGTTGCTTGCGTGTGACTTGGGCATCGGCGAAGAACAGGTCCATCAGCATGGATTTCCCGCGGCCCACCTCGCCCACGAGGTATAGCCCGTTCAACCCCAACGGTGCCTCGTCCACGGCGCGCCGCCGCCGTAGCAGGCCGACGAACCCCGTCCTCTCCGGCCGCAGCGGCGGATCGTAGTCGCGCAGCTTGGCCCACAGATCCTGCAGCCGCTCGGCCGCCATGGCCTGCGCCGGGTCGGTGGTCAGCAGCCCGCATGCGAGCTTCTGCCGGTAGGTGTGGAGGGGGCCGGTGCCCTGGCTTGCAACGCTCATCGTGACGCCGCGCATAGCCCGGTGTGACAACGAGTTCAATGAAACGCGAGCAACGTAACCTTTTGAGGGAGTTATTCGTTAATATTAGTATAAGCCGTTTAACTTGGGGTCTAAGCCGATGCGTCCCGCCCTGATCGCCGCTGCACTCCTCGCCAGCACGCTTCTGACCGGTGCCCGCGCGGACCCGTCCATGGATCGTGGCTGCATCGCCGCCGGGTATGGCATGCAGCACGTAGCGGCGACGGTGGCCCGGCCTGAGGGTTGCTGCTCCGGGCGGATGCAGTGCCCGCAATTCCTGTCCACCACCAGGGTGGTCCGTTCCGCGCACGACCAGCATACCTGAGCGCCCGTAGGCGGCGCTTGAACCGGGGCCGCCTACGGCATTAGACAGGGGCATGAATGCCATGCCTTCGCACCCGGACACCCTGGACATCGCGACCCTGGATGCCACGCCGGTGGCAGCCGACCCCTTCCCCCATGTGGTGGTGCCGCATTTCGTGCCACCAGCGTTCCTGGAGCGGATCCAGGCCGCCCTTCCACCGATCGCGACCGGCGGCTCTTACCCCCCTGCATCGTTGCGGCTGGGCCCGGCCGCAGCCTCGCTGGTGGCGCAGATGCAAGGGCCGGCATTTCGCACGGCAATCGCCGGCAAGTTCGGCCTCGACCTCTCCGATGCGCCCGTGATGCTGACCGTGCGGGGCCGGACGCGGGAGAAGGATGGCCGCATCCATACCGATTCCGAGGCCAAGCGTGTGACGATCCTGCTCTACCTCAATCCGCAAACCGACGCCTGGGCCAAGCAGGAAGGATGTCTGCGCCTGTTGCGCAGTGCCACGGACCTGGATGATTTCGCCGTCGAGGTACCGCCAGTGAACGGCACGCTGCTAGTGTTCCCGAACGGGCCGACGACCTGGCACGGCCACCGCACCTTCGTCGGCCAGCGCCACGCCATCCAGCTGAACTACATGGCCAATGACGGCCGCGCCCGCAGCGAACTGCGCCGGCACCGCTGGTCGGCCTTCGTCAAGCGGTTCGCCGCCTAGGTGACCCTCCTCAACTGGCTGCTCGGGATCGCGGCCGCGGTGATGTGGGGTGGCGTGTTCATCTGGTATTTTCGCAGCATGATCCACCAGGCCTGGGTAGCCCGCAACGACAAGTGGTTCCGCCAGGACTGACCTCTGCCATGCCGTTGGGAGCGAGGGGGATCACCGCCATGCTCCGGTTGTTCCTCCAGGAGCAACCGTGACCAAGGGGCAAGCGCCGTGTGCGCTGTTTAGGTGGGCTTCGGTCACGCACGCGGCCGATGTCGCTTTGGGCCAGGTGCCGACAGTAAGAAGTGCGTGGCTGGCCGGCATACCATCCACCCGGCCTGCTCCAGCTCTGCGCGCTCCGCCTTGCCTCGGCCTTACTGTTCGTGCCTTTCACCACGCGATATGCTGTAGCTACGCCAGAGGGGAGCACCCTTGAGATGGAGGCTGTCATCACCCATTCCCGCAGGATTTTCGTCCGGTCAACCCTTCTGGCAGCTCCAGCGCTGGTTTGCGCCGCCTTGCCTGCATTAGCCGCCTTGCCAGACGGCCGTCTGGACGACGCTTTGACGTTGGAGAGGCGCCGGGCGGCCTGTCCGTTCTGCAGACCCGACAACCCCTGTCCTGAGCATCTCTTCTAGTTCTTGAGCCGGCGCTGACCCAAGGCAGCTCCATAGAGATACGCAGGTTGGGACGCCGTACTCTGCACGCTCGACTAGGGGATGGTGAGAATGAGGTTCTGGGCGGTGCTCGGAGTCTTGCGACCGGTGACGACGGGTGACCGGACCCTGGTCCCGTCGTCAGAGTATCGCATGCACGACCAAGATAATCAGTGCCCAGATCGGCACGGACATAGCCATTCCCAATGCGACACCCCGGGCAGTGGCAGCGCTGTCGGTGTCGCAATGCGCTATCTCGGGCTCGGCTTCCGTCGTCATTGTGGCAGACATGGCAGCACCTCACGTGTTGACGGGGGAGTTTGCCTGCAATGCGTTGCTGGATCGTTAAGCCATAAGGCTTACTGAGGGCCTAGTTTGCCGGTGCAGCCATTGTTCATCGTGAACCCACCAGCTTCGGCACCTGCCGTGCTGCCCTACCTCGTCCCGCCGATGAGGATGCCCATTCCCCACGCCGTCAACTTCGACCTCTTCCGCCATTGAGAGCGGTATAACCTCCTACAACATTCTAGGGTGCTGACCTGCGTTAACCTCGTCCACCACCGCAGGCGTGCTCGAGCACGCGCTGGACCATCTCGGGCTCCTGCTCGATGACCCGGAGCAGGACCTGCGCCGGCCGGTCTGGCTGGCTGCGCGCCTGCTCCCAATCGCGGATGGTGCCCACAGCCAAGCCATACCGCGAGGCAAATTCTGGCTGGTTGAGGCCAAGCTTCTTTCGCAGCGCCTTCACGTCAACCGGGGTATGGACGACGTGGCCCTTGGTATCGCCCTCGGCATACGCGAGAGCCTCTTCGCGGACTGGATCATTCGGCTGCCAAGCTTGCTCATGCCTTCACTCCCTCCCGGTACACCTGGGCCATCTTGCCGAGGATGGTTCGCAACTCGTTGCACTCGGCCTTGGACAGGTCCGGTATGATCGGTGTGGCTAACCGGGACCGGGTGGATGCGCGGCGCGTCGGCTGATATCTCGGCCTGAAACAGCCGTAGCGTCCGAGTGACCGCGTCCATGTTGGCCGTAAGACTCTGTGACGGTGCCTTGCGCTTAGTCCAGCTAGTCCGCTTGCCTCTCGGGCAGGCTGCTATATTCCGTCGCGAAAATAAGGCTCTACGGTCCCATTCAGCCTCGTCGTCAGCGGGTTGCCGCGGCGATCCAGCGTTTTACCGACGGACACCCGAACCCAGCCCTCGCTGACGCAGTATTCCTCAACGGTCGTCTTCTCGGCACCATTCAGCCGAATGCCGATTCCCCGTGCGAGTATCCCGGCATCGTAATGCGGGCTGGCAGGATTCGTGGAGAGGCGATCAGGCAGAACGGACATGGCGGTCATCAGAAGGCCTTGGCGATTCAGGATCCGGCCATAGACCACGCAAGCTTTCAAGCCAAGCGGTCCTCCAGCCCGTTCGTCTGGCCACTGACAAACTCGTGCCAGGGTGGCGCCCGGCCTCCAGCCATACCGCGTCCGCCTTGGCCGAACCGGCGGCTCAACGCCCCGACACCTGCAACAGCTGCCTCGCCCTGGCGGGTGGGGCGCCTTGCGCTTGCGGTGTCGTCGTGGTCTTTCGCGGCTGCCCCGAACATGGCCCACGAGCCACGCCCGGCGTTGCCCGGCTGAGAAGTGACACCCCCATGACCACGACCTATGTCTCGTCTGGCGTCGTCTTCGCCAACACCCCCGTCACGTCCGGTAACGAACTCATCGTTCTGAGCGGCGGCATCGCAGCGGGTGTGGTGGTTTCCACCGGCGGCATCGAGATCGTTCAAACGGGGGGCAACACACAGTCCGGTGATGTCGCGTCCGGCGGGCTCTTGCTGCTCTCATCGGGGGCGGATTCGAGCCCTTTCGCCGGCGTCGAGGTCCAGTCAGGTGGCGTCGCGGTCATCGTCCCTGGTGCTCCTATCGGCAACCTCAGCAGCGTCACCGGTGCCACGGTCATTATAGGCGGCGTGGCGCTCGTGTCCGGGGCCGCGCTGGTATCCTCAGCGGCAAGCCTGACCGGCACGACGGTGAGCGCGGGGGAGACCGCGTTCGTGCTCCAGGGCGGCAGTCTTGTGGGCGGGACTGTGGCGAAGAGCGGCGCGGTCGATGTATACAGCGGCGGAACCACGTCGGCTGTCACGGTCGGTAGCGCCGGAACTGAAACTGTGTTCGCGGGCGGCACGGCGAGGCCATCGGCGACACCCTCATCACCGCGTCAGCCAACACCGCCCCATCAAGTGGCTCGGCCGTCGCTCCTACGCGGACCGCTTCCTGGTTGCCAACCCGGGCGTGCAGCCCATCCGCTTGTGCGCGGGCTCCCTCGGTGAGGGTCTGCCCCGCCGCGACTTACTGGTGTCGCCCGACCATGCGATGTTCTTGCACGGCATGCTGATTCCGGCCCGCTTCCTAGTCGACGGCAGCAGCATCGTTCAGGAACGCAGGCTGCAGCGGGTCGACTACTTTCACGTCGAGCTGGACAGCCACGACGTGCTGCTGGCCGAGGGGGCACCGTCCGAAAGCTTCCTGGACGACGACAGCCGGGGCATGTTCCACAACGCGCACGAGTTCGCGGCGCTGTATCCAGCTGCGACCGTGCCGGGTGGGTTTTGTGCACCACGGGTAGAGAGCGGGTTCGAACTGGAGGCGATCCGGACGCGGCTGGCGGAGGTAGCGGGGGAGATCCTACGGGTGGCCCAGCTGGCCGAGTCACGCCTATGGACTCAACACGCTGCGGGCGGGCCATGGTGGAGCTGAGGGGAATCGAACCCCTGACCTCCTCATTGCGAACGAGGCGCTCTACCAACTGAGCTACAGCCCCGCCTTGCAGGCGCCGGGATATGCCGGGCGAGTGCGGTCAAGTCAAGGCGAACGAGAGGCTGGGCGCCACGTTGCGATGGCCGGGCGGCGACGCTAGGGTCCGCCGCTGCTTCCCGGGATATACAGCTTGATCATCGCCAACGGCATCTACGAGATACTCCAGCAGGGACTCAATATCTACAAATGGGTGGTGATCCTCGCCGCCGTGTTGAGCAACCTGATCGCGTTCGGCGTCGTCAACACGCGCAACCGCCTGGTCTGGACGATCGCGGACTTCCTGTATCGGCTGACCGAACCGGCATTACGGCGGATCCGCAACGTGCTGCCGAGCTTCGGCGGGCTGGACCTGAGCCCGATCGTGCTCCTGGTCCTGATCTACCTGGCGCAGCTGATTCTGGCGCAGGTTTGGGTGTCCATCGTCTCGTCGGTGTTCTAGCGTTGGCGGCCACCCTGATCGACGGGAAGGCGCAAGCCGCGCTGCTGCGGGGCCGGGTGAAGACGCGGGTGGACGAGCTGGCGTTCCAGCCGGGGCTGGCCGTGGTGCTGGTGGGGGACGATTCGGCGAGCGCCGTCTATGTCCGCAACAAGGACCGGGCCGCGCAGGAGGCGGGGCTGGCGGTGCATACCACGCGCTTGCCGGCCGTGACGGACGAGGCAACGTTGCTCGCCGTGATCGCCGGGCTGAACGCCGATGTGTCGGTGGACGGCATCCTCGTGCAGTTGCCGCTGCCCCCGCATATCCGGGCCGAGGCCGCCATCGCCGCAATCGACCCGGCGAAGGATGTGGACGGGCTGACCACGCTGAACGCCGGGCGCCTGGCCGAGGGCCGTGCGGTGCTGTCGCTCGATCATCCCGAGGGGACGGTGCTGGCGCCCTGCACGCCGCGCGGGGTGATGCTGCTGCTGGAAACCGCCTGCCCGGCCCTGCGCGGCAAGCGCGCCGTGGTGCTAGGGCGCTCGGCGCTGGTCGGACGGCCGGTAGCATCCATGCTGACGGCGGCGGATGCGACGGTGACGGTGACACATTCGCGCACGCTGGACCTGCCGGGCGAGTGCCGGCGGGCAGACGTGGTGATTGCTGCGGTCGGGCAAGCGGAGATGGTGCGGGGTGACTGGATCGCACCCGGTGCGGTGGTGATCGACGTCGGCATCAACCGCAGCGGGTCGGGCGCCCTGGTCGGGGACGTGGCATTCGGCGAGTGCGCGGCGGTGGCGGGGGCGATCACGCCGGTGCCGGGCGGCGTGGGGCCGATGACGATCGCCTGCCTGCTGGAGAACACGGTCTCGGCGGCGATCGCGCGGCGTCAGGCCTGATGGGGATAGCGCGGTATCTGGCTCCGATCATGGCGGCGGCGTTGGCGTGTGCCACGGCATCCGCAGCGCGGGCTGGCAGCCAGGATTTCACGCTGGTGAACCGCACCGGCTACCCGATCACGAGCATCTACGTCACGGAAGTCGGTAACCTCAGCTGGGGCAACGACGTGATGGCGCGGGACACCCTTTTTGCCGGGGAGAGCGTGCGTGTCTCGTTCGACCGGGACACCGCGGTTTGCCGCTGGAACGTGCTGGTGAAGTATCGCGACGACACGCGGGCGGTTTGGAACGACCTGGATCTATGTTCGCTGACGCGGTTCTCGTTGTTTTGGGACCCGCGGACGCTGGAGACGGTGGCACGGGCGGAGTAGGTTCCATGTGATTGCACCACCGTCATGCGCGTGTCGGTGGGATGCCAAAGCGCATCCCACCCTACGAATATGGCAACCTCTATGGAAACGGTGTCTAAAAGTCGGTGCAGCGGCCCTTCTGCTCCCAGTCGCCGTAGCGCGTCGGCTCGGGACCGGCTGGGCCGCCATACTCCTTCTCGACGGGCGGCTTGGCGGGCGGGGTGGCGGGGGGTGGCTTTGGTTCTTCGTCCATGCACCAGATTTGGGTACGGCCGGGCCCAAGGCAACGGTTAGTGCGCCGGTGCCTCGGCCAAGCGCTGCTCCACTTCGCCGCGCCAGGGGGCGTCCGCCGGGGCGCTGGCCAGGGCCTGGCGGAACAAGGCAGCGGAGGCCTCGCTCACCCGGCCTTCCACCCGGCTGGTCGCGTCCGCCACCTGGGCGGCCAGCAGCGGGTCGAACTTCAGCGCCAGCGCCTTACGCCAAGCCACCGCGGCACCGGCAAAGTTGCCTTGGTCGGCTTCCAGGTTGCCGAGCATCGTCTCGCCTTGCAGCGCCTTGTCCGAGTGCGGGTCGACGCCCACGAGCAGGGTGCGGAGCTGGTCGGCCATCACCGACTCCTCGGCCAGCCGCTTCTCCGCCGCGCTGATCCGGCCGGCCAGGGGCTGCGCCGGGAGTTCGGGGCGGCCTCCCACCAGATAGAGCGCGATCGCGGCGAGCGGGATCAGGGCGAGGCCGAGGAATAGCGGCCCGCGATCGCCGGCGGTTGCGGGCGCGTCCACGGCCTCGGACGCGGCCAGCAGGCGGCGCTGCACCTCGAGAAGGGCGGTGGCGTGCTCAGTGGCGGAGATACGCTGCTCGCCCAGGTCGCGGTCCAGCTCCCCCACTTGGGCGCGATACAACGCCATCGTCGTGTCCTGCCGGCCACGGATGCGCACGCGGCGGCGCAGGCCCAACGCGGCCGGGGCCAGGGTGCAGAGCAGCAGGGTTACGGCGGCCACGCACAGCCAGATCATTCCCGCGTCAGATCCGCGATGCGCGCCCGTTCACCGGCCGAGAGCGGCGCCGGGGCCGCGACCCGGGTGCGCCGGCCCAGCACCACAAGGCAGAGCCCGGCGGCCACCGCCAGCACCGGTGAGAGCCAGAGCAGCGCGGTGACGGCGTTGAACGGCGGGCGCAGCCGGACGAAATTCCCGTAGCGGGCGACCATCCAGGCGGTGACCTGCCTGTCATTGTCACCGGCCACCACGCGCTGGCGCACGATGGTGCGCAGGTCATGGGCCAGGTCGGCGCCGGAATCCTCGATGCTCTCGTTCTGGCAGACCAGGCAGCGCAGCTGGCGGCCGATCTGCTCAGCACGGGTTTCCTGGACCGCGTTGGGCAGCATCTCCGCCGGGTCACTGATCGCATTGGCCGGGCCCAGGGGAGGAAGGGCCAGCAGCAGCGCCAGCAACGCCGGCGCGATCAGGCGAGCGCGTGCCATGCCGGCTGCAGCCTGTGTTCGATCACGGCCCCATCCAACGGGCCGGCCCAGTGCCAGCGGATCACGCCGGCGCCGTCCACCAGAAAGCTCTCAGGCACGCCGGACAGGCCGAAATCGATCGCGACCCGGCCCGGCGTATCGCGCGCGATGCGCTGGTAGGGATCGCCGTGCTGGTTGATGAACTGCGCCGCCTTGTCCTGCGGGTCCTTGTAGGCGATGGCCCAGATCGGCATCCCGGCCTTGGCCAGAGCGAGCAAGGCGGGGTGCTCCTCCACGCAGGGCACACACCAGGAGGCGAAGAAGTTGAGCAGCACGGGCTTGCCGTGGCCAAGATCAGTGCTGGCGAAGCCTTGACCGGGCGACTGCGCCGGGAGGTCGAAGGTCGGCACGGGCTGGCCGGTCACGGGGCTGGGCACACCGCGCGGGTCGAAGTCCCCGGTCGTCATGCCGCGCAGCATCTGCCAGAACGCGACGCCGCCGACCGCCGCGACACCCAGCGGGGCCGCCAGCAACAGGCTGCGGCGGTTCATACCGCGCGGGCGCCCGCCGGCACCGTCCGCCGCGAGGGGGCACCGACCCGCAGCCGGCGGTCCGCCAACGACAGGCCGCCGCCGATCGCCATCACCAGGCCGCCGAGCCAGATCCACGGCGCCAGCGGGTTGTAGTGCAGCCGCATCACCGCACCGCCGTCCCGCTCCTCGCCCAGCACGGCGTAGATGTCGGAGAACCCCGTAGTGTGGATCGCGGCCTCGGTCGTGGTCACGCGCTGCGTCGGGAAGGAGCGGCGGGACGGGTGCATGACCAGGTCCGGCTGGCCCGGGCGGATGACGCGGATGTTGGCCACCCGTTCGCTGTAGTTGGAGCCGTCGGCGTCGGTGAGGGAGTCGAGCGCCCAGGTCATGCCCGCCGCCTGCACCTGCTCGCCGGGATGGATCAGCACGACGCGCTGGGTGGCCAGCGACATGCCGGCGATGCCGGCAATGGTGACCCCCATGCCGGCATGGGCCAGCGCCGCGCCGAACGCCGCCACGGGCAGGCCGCGCAGGCGGCTGAGGCTGTCGCCGAGCGGGATGCGGAACAGCTGGATGCGGCCGACGATCTCGGCCCAGGAGCCGACGATCAGCCAGGCCGACCCGGCGAAGGCCAAGGCCGGCAGCACGGGCAGCCGAGTGACCGCCAGCAGGCCGACGATCACGGCGAACACAGCGGCCCACCAGATTTTCAGCAGCGCCGGGCGCAGGGCTGCGCGCTTCCAGGGCAACACCGAGCCGACCCCCATCGCCACGAACACGGGGATGGAGAGCGGCAGCACGGTCGCGTTGAAGAACGGCGCGCCAACGCTGAGCTTATCGTGCAGCAGCAGGTCGCTGAACAGCGGATACATCGTGCCGGTGATCACAACGGCGGCGATCGAGCACAGCAGCACGTTGTTCAGCACCAGCGCGCCCTCCCGCGACACGGGGGCGAAGATGCCGCCGGCGGCGAGCGCCGGGGCGCGCAGGGCGAACAGCAGCAGGCTGCCGCCGATCACGATGCCGAGCAGGCCGAGGATGAACACGCCGCGCGCCGGGTCGTTCGCGAAGGCGTGCACCGAGTTCAGGATGCCGGAGCGTACCAGGAAGGTGCCGGACAGGCTGAGCGAGAAGGTGCCGATGGCGAGCAGGACGGTCCAGATCTTCAGCGCCTCCCGCTTCTCCACCACGATGGCGGAGTGCAGCAGGGCGGTCCCGGTCAGCCAGGGCAGCAGCGAGGCGTTCTCGACGGGGTCCCAGAACCAGAAGCCGCCCCAGCCCAGTTCGTAATACGCCCACCAGGAGCCGAGCGAGATCCCGCCGGTGAGCAGGCACCAGGACACCAGGGTCCACGGCCGCACCCAGCGGCCCCAGGACGCGTCCACCCGGCCCTCCAACAGGGCGGCGATGGCGAAGGCGAACGGCACGGCGAACCCGACATAGCCGGCGTAGAGCATGGGCGGATGGAAGGCGAGGCCCGGGTCCTGCAGCAGGGGATTCATGTCCCGCCCGTCGATCGGGGCGGGCCACAGGCGGACGAAGGGGTTGGACGTCAGCAGCGAGAACAGCAGGAAGCCGACCGAGGTACCGCCGAGCACGCCGATCACCCGGGCGCGGAGGGCGCCGGGCAGGTTGCGGCCGAAGCCCGCGACCGCGCCGCCGCACAGCGCCAGGATCAGCGCCCACAGGATGATGGAGCCCTCGTGGTTCCCCCAGGTGCCGGTGATCTTGTACAGCAGCGGCTTCAGGCTGTTGCTGTTCTCCGCCACGTTCAGCACGGAGAAGTCGTCGGACACGTGGGACCAGACCAGGCACAAGGCGGCCGTGCCCAGCGCCAGCAATTGGCCGAAGGCGAGGCCGGGGGCGGCGGCGATCAGCTGTGGATTGCGGGTATGGGCGCCGTAGATCGGCAGCACCGCCTGCGCGAGCGCCAGGGCGCAGGCCAACGCCAGGGCGAAATGGCCCAACTCTGGTATCATGATTCGGGGATCATCCGGAGACCTTGGTGGCGAGCGTGTTCCAGGTGGCGGCGGGCGGTGGCGGGCCCTTGCTCGGATCCCATACGCCGGCCTTTTTCAGCGCATCCGCGACGTCCTTCGGCATGTAGGTCTCGTCATGCTTGGCCAGCACCTCGGAGGCGCGGAAGGTGCCGTCCGGCTGCATCATGCCGAGCGTGACGACGCCCTGCCCCTCGCGGAACAGGTCCGGCAAGATCCCGGCATAGGCCACGTTCACCGCCGCCTTGCCGTCCGTGACGCGGAAATGCGCGGTCGGCTGGCCGGCCTCCGTCACGCGGGTGACGGAGCCGGATTCGACCAGGCCGCCTAGCCGGAGGGAGCGGCCGGGCAGCCCCTTCTCCGCCATGTCCGACGGCATGACAAAGAAGACGATGTCGTTGTTGAATGCGGCCAGGCAGAGCGCGGTCGCCGAGCCCAGGCCGACGCCGCAGGCCAGGAGGACGGCCATCCGGCGGCTCTTGCGGGTCATCGGGACGCCCGGGGATCGATCGCGGCCAAGCGCCGCCGGGCGGTGGCCAGACGGGCGGTGGCGCCCATGGCGAAGATCGCGGGAATGGCGACCGCGAGCGCGTAGGACGCGGCGATGAAGCCGAGATGGGTCACAAAGCGGCCTCGCTGCGGGCCATCAGCAGGCCGCGGATGCGCCGCTCCATCACGGCGGCCCGGGTGCGGGCGACCACGATGGCGGCGAAGGCGAGCGTATAGCCGATGGCGCAGACCAGCAACGGCCACAGCATGTCCATCGACATGGTCGGCGCTCCGGTCAGCGTGATGGTCGCCGGCTGGTGCAGCGTGTTCCACCAATCGACGCTGAACTTGATGATCGGCAAGTTCACCACGCCGACCAGGGCCAGGATCGCTCCGGCCCGGTAGCCGCGCTGCGGGTCGTCGAACGCGCGCACCAGGGCGATGTGGCCGAGATAGAGGAAGAACAGCACCAGCACGGAAGTCAGCCGCGCGTCCCACACCCACCAGGCGCCCCACATCGGCTTGCCCCACAGGCTGCCGGTGGCCAGGCACACCGCGGTGAACCCGGCGCCGACGGGCCCGATCTCGGCCGCAGCCAGGTCCGCCAGGGGGTGGCGCCAGATGATCGAGGCCGCGGAGCACAGCGCCAGGGTGAAGTAGCCGAGCGAGGCCAGCCAGGCAGCCGGCACGTGCACGTACATGATGCGCACCGCGTCCCCCTGCTGGTAGTCGGCTGGCGCGACGAACAGGCCCCAATACATCCCGGCGGCCAGCACGAGCACCGCACTGATGGTCAGCCAGGGTTGCACCGCGCCCGCCAGCCGCAGGAAGCGGCCGGGATTGGCGAACCGGTGCAGGCCGCGCCCGGTCCGGGGGGCTAGGAGTGCGGTAGCGTCCATGGTGTCAACATAGCACGCTCGGGATTGGTGAGAAGACGCCCGGTTCCCTGTCAGGCGCGCATGACATAGGATTCATTCGTCATCGCCCGAGGGTATTCCGCCATGCTGTTCGCCATCTCCTGCTTCGACAAGCCAGGCTGCCTCGACCTGCGCCAGGCCACCCGCCCGGCCCATCTCGACTTCGCCGCCCACCACCAGATGGCCCTGGGCGGACCGTTGCTGGACGAGGCGGGCCAGCCGGTCGGTTCCCTGCTGGTGCTGGAGGCGCCGGACCGGGCGGCGGCGGAGGCGTTCGTGGCCGGGGACCCATACGGCATGGCCGGGCTGTTCGACCGGGTGACGATCCACGGCTTCCGTACGGTGTTCAAAGACGGGCAGCAGGCTTGACCGCCTACTGGCTGGTGAAGACCGAGCCGGATTCATTCGGCTGGGACCAACAGGTGGAGCACGACATCGAGCCGTGGACCGGCGTGCGTAGCCACCAGGCCAAGCGCAATCTCGCCGCGATGAAGCAGGGCGACCGGGTGTTCTTCTACCACTCCAACATCGGCAAGGAGATCGTCGGCGTGGTGGAGGTCGTGCGGGAAGGCTACCCGGACCCGACGGATGAGAAGTGGGTGTGCGTGGACATGAAGGCGGTGGGCGCGCTGCCCAAGACCGTCACCCTCGCCGCGGTCAAGGCGGACCCGGCGCTCGCCGAGATGGCGCTGGTGAAGTATTCCCGCCTGTCGGTCGGGCCTGTGACGGAGGCCGAATGGAAACACATATGCAAGCTCGGGGGCTATAAGGGCTGAGCACGGCCCTGTAGTTTCGCCACCAAGCAATAAGCGGGAGGCACTGTGATGTCCGAGACCACCCTGTTCCACGTGAAGCCCGCGACGGCCATGGCGGCGCATGTCAACGGCGAGAAATACCGCCTGATGGTCAACCATGCCGCCCGCGATCCGGACCATTTCTGGGCCGAGCAGGCCCGCCGCATCCCCTGGATCAAGCCGCCGTCCGTCATCAAGAACACCAGCTTCGAGGGGGACGTCGCGATCCGGTGGTTCGAGGACGGCAAGCTGAATGCGTCGGCCGCCTGCCTGGACGCGCATCTGGGGCAGCGCGGCAACCAGGTCGCGATCATCTGGGAGGGGGACGACCCGGGCACCGAGAAGAAGGTCACCTACCGCGAGCTGCACGGGCAGGTTTGCCGGCTGGCCAACGTGCTGCGGGGGCGCGGGGTGAAGAAGGGCGACCGGGTGACGATCTACCTGCCGATGGTGGTGGAAGCCGCGGTCGCGATGCTGGCCTGCGCCAGGGTCGGCGCGGTCCATGCCGTGGTCTTTGGCGGGTTCTCGCCGGACAGCCTGGCCAACCGCATCCAGGATTGCGGCTCCACCCTGCTGATCACCGCGGACGAGGGGCGCCGGGGCGGGCGCACGGTCGCGCTGAAGGTCAATGCGGATGCGGCGCTGAAGACCTGCCCGACGATCACGGACGTGTTGGTGGTGACGGTCACGGGCGGTGCGGTGCCGATGCAGGCGGGGCGGGACCACGATTACGGCGCGCTGCTCGCCGCAGCGTCCCCGGACTGCGAGCCGGAGGCGATGGGGGCGGAGGACCCGTTGTTCATCCTGTATACCTCGGGCAGCACCGGCAAGCCGAAGGGCGTGCTGCACACCACCGGCGGCTATATGGTCTGGGCCAGCTTCACGCACGAGTTGGTGTTCGACTACCACCCGGGCGAGGTCTACTGGTGCACCGCCGATGTCGGCTGGGTGACCGGGCACACCTATATCGTGTACGGTCCGCTGGCCAACGGCGCTACCACGCTGATGTTCGAGGGCATCCCGAACTACCCGGACAGCTCGCGGTTCTGGCGGGTAGTGGACAAGCACCAGGTCAACATCTTCTACACGGCGCCGACCGCGATCCGGGCGCTGATGCGCGAGGGCGCCGGGCCGGTGAAGGCGACCAGCCGAGCCAGCCTGCGCATCCTGGGCAGCGTGGGGGAGCCGATCAATCCGGAGGCGTGGCTGTGGTACTACCGGGTGGTGGGGGACGAGCGCTGCCCGATCGTCGACACCTGGTGGCAGACGGAGACCGGCGGGATCCTGATCTCCCCCCTGCCGGGCGTGACGGCGCTGAAGCCGGGCTCCGCGACGCTGCCGCTGCCCGGCGTGATGCCAGTGCTGGTGGATGCCGAGGGGAAGGAGCTCGAAGGGGCGGTGGAGGGCAATCTTTGCATCACCGATAGCTGGCCGGGCCAGATGCGCACGCTGTACGGCGACCATCCGCGCTTCATCCAGACCTATTTCACGACCTATCCCGGCAAGTATTTCACCGGCGACGGCGCGCGGCGGGATGCGGACGGCTACTGGTGGATCACCGGGCGGGTGGACGACGTGATCAACGTGTCCGGCCACCGCATGGGCACGGCGGAGGTCGAGTCGGCCCTGGTGTCGCACCCGAAGGTGGCGGAGGCGGCGGTGGTCGGCTTTCCGCACGACATCAAGGGCCAGGGCATCTATGCGTACGTGACGCTGAAGACGGGCGAGGAGCCGACGGAGGCGCTGCGCAAGGAGCTGGTCGCCTGGGTGCGGCGGGAGATCGGGCCGATCGCCTCGCCGGACGCCATCCAGTGGGCGCCTGGCCTGCCGAAGACGCGCTCGGGCAAGATCATGCGGCGCATCTTGCGCAAAATTGCCGCCAACGAGACGGAGGGACTGGGCGACACCTCCACCCTGGCCGACCCGGCGGTGGTGGACGAGCTGGTGGCCAACCGGGCTTGAGGGCGGCAGCACTTGCCGTGCTGGTCGTGGCTGGGTTGGTGTTGAGCGGCTGCAACACCACCCGGGCCGTCGGAGAGGACGTATCTGCCACGGGTGCCGCGCTGACGCGGGGCGCGGAGGATGTGAAGAAAGGGCTTTGAATCCACCGCTGACCTTCTCCCTCTCCCGGTAAGGACGGGAGAGGGAGAAGGCATGAAGAAAGGTTACAGCGCGCCTTGGACCCAGGCCTTAAGCTGGTTCTTCGGCATTGCGCCCACCTTGGTGTCCGCCGGCTTGCCGTTCTTGAACAGTATCAGCGTCGGGATGCCGCGGACGGCGTAGTTGGTCGGCGTCATCGGGTTCTCGTCGATGTTCACCTTGGCGATCTTGACGCGGCCGTTCAGCTCGGCGGCGATCTCCTCGAGCGCCGGACCGATCATCTTGCAGGGGCCGCACCACTCCGCCCAGAAATCGACCAGAACCGGGCCCTCGGCCTCCAGCACGTCGGTCTTGAACGACTCGTCGGTGACCGCGACGGTGTTGGCACTCATGCGACATCTCCTGCGCTACGGCCCAGGAAATGGGCGTTGGGGATCGCTGGATCAAGCTGCCCGGGAGCATGCGAATCCAGCAACGCGTCCGGCAGCACGCTGACCGTGGCGGTCCGGGTCCAGACCAGGCAGCAGCGAACGGGGCGGCCGGGGAACACGTCGCGCAGGACGGCGCGGTAGGCCGCCAGCTGGCGCAGATAGAGCACGGGCGTGGCCTCGGGGGTGGCAGGGGCGTCACGGTGGGTCTTGTAGTCGGCGAGCACGACCGCATCCGGCAGCACGGCCAGCCGGTCCACGATGCCGGAGACGACGGCGCCGCCCACATAGCCCGCCAGCGGCTGTTCCGCGCGGCCGAGCGGGCCGAATAGAGGTTCCAGCGCGGGATGCTCCAGGATCGCTGCGATCTCGGTGCCGATGCCGGGGGGCGCCCCGGCCGCCCGCAGGAACCCGGCGATCGCGGCGTGGCGGCCTTCTGGCGGCAGCGATGGGGCGTGTTGCAGCAGCTGGTGGATCAGCGTCCCACGCTCGGCGGCCCCCAACTCGCCACCGAGCGGCGAGGCGGCCGGCGGGACAGGGCCCAACCCGGCGTCGGCGGGACGGCTGGGGGCCAGCGGAACGGGGCGGGAGGGCTCAGCAGGCATCTCCGCAGGCAGCCAATCGGGCGGCTTCCCGGCCCAGGACGGGACGTTCACCGCAGCCGCGGACGGGGCCGGCTTGCCGGTGGCGGGGGCGGCGCGCTGCTCCGTCTCGTGCACCAGCAGCGCGCCGTCCCACGGTTCCCCGGCGCCCGTCAGCGTGTCCGCGGTGGCGCCGAGGCCGGCCATCCCGCGCTGCACGGCGCCGTACCAGCTTTCCTCGGGCAGCGTGTGCCGGGTCTGCCAGCCGCACACCACAAGCCGGTCCTCGGCACGGGTGAGGGCCACGTAGAGCAGCCGGTTGTACTCCTCCATGCGCGCCTGCCGGGTCGCGGCCTTCAGCCGGTCCACCGCGGCGCAACGCAGTTCCGTGCGGGGGGACCAGAGCGGGCAGTTCTCTTCGGTCCAAACCAGCCCGCCGCCGTCTGGCGGGAGGGAGGTGGTGTCCGGCACGATCACCAGCGGCGCCTGCAGGCCCTTGGCGCCGTGCACCGTCATGATGCGAACGGTGCGCCCCGCCTCCTCCGCCTGCCGCTTCACCTCGGCGCCGGATTGCCGCAGCCAGTGGACGAAGCTCTGCAGCGAGGGCGGGTGGCTGGCGGCGTGGGCCAGGGCGGCGCCCAGCAGTTCGTCGATCGGTTCCGCCGCCTCCGGGCCCAGCCGGCCGAGCAGGCGGGCGCGGCTGCCGAGCGGGCCGAGCGCCTCCACCAACAGCGCGTGCGGGGTGATGTAGTCCACCCGGGCGAGCAGCGCCTCGATGAAGGCGCGGGCGCGCTGCCAGGCCGCGCGCTCGGTGCTGCGGGCCTGCAGCCGGCGCCACAGCGACGTCTGCTCCCGACCGATCGCCAGGTCCATCAGGTCGTCGTCGCCGAGGCCGCCGAGCGGGCTGGTGAGCACGCAGGCGAGCGAGAGGTCGTCCTCCGGCAGCAGGAGCGTGTCGCACAGGGCCAGGAGGTCCTGCACCGCGGGCTGCTCGGTGAGGTAAAGCCGGTCCAGCCCGGCCACCGGCACGCCCAGGCCCTTCAGCCGACGCACCAGGGCGCGGGCGAAATCGTCGCGGCGGCGGACCAGGATGAGGATGTCGCCCGCCTGCACCGCCCGGCTGCGGCTGGGCAGGGGGGCGTGGCCGATCTGGGCGGCGATCCACTGGGCGAGCGAGTCGGCCAGGCGCTGCGGGGCGGTGACCAGGCCGTGGTTGCGGTCGGCGACGGCCCACGGCTCCAGCGCCACGTCCGGCGGCAGCGGCACCAGCGGCCACAGCTCCACCCGGCCCGCCTGCCCGGCGCGGTGCACCTCGTGATGCAGCGCCTCGCCGGGCGGGACCACGCCGATGGCGGCGACGGGGTCGGCGAACACCGCGTCCACCAAAGCGAGCACGGCGTCGGTGGAGCGGAACGAGACGTCCAGCCCCGTGTTGCGGAACATGCCGCCGGCCTGCGTTACGCTGGCCTGCATGCGGCCGCGCCAGTCATCGAAGCCGGCCGGGTCGGCGCCCTGGAACGAGTAGATCGACTGCTTGCGGTCGCCCACGGCGAACACGGTGCGGGTGCCCTCCCGCGCGGCCTCGCCGGCGAAGAACTCGGCGGTGAGCGCCCCGGCAATGGCCCATTGCTCGCGCGAGGTGTCCTGCACCTCGTCCAGCAGCAGGTGGTCCAGCCCGCCATCCAGCTTGAACAGCACCCAGGCGGCGCCGGGGTCGATCAGCAGCGCGCGGGTGCGGGTGATCAGGTCGTCGTAGTCGAGCAGGCCGCCACGCCGCTTGCGCCGGTCGAACCCGGCGAGCACGGGGGCGGCGAGGGTGAGTAGCGCGTCCGTGGCGGCGACCACGCGCAGGGCCCGGCGCTCGTCCTCGATGGCAGCGGCACGGGCGGCCTCGGCCAGGCAGGCGGCGGCGAGGGAGGGGTCCTGCTCGTGCAGCCGTTTTGCGACGAACGTGCTGGTCGCACGTGGGCTGCCGTCGGCCTTAAGGAACAGGCTCAGCCACTCGTCCCAGTTCTCGGCGCGCAGGTCGGGCGGCAGGTTGAGCCAGCCGAACATGCGCTCCGCCTTCTCACGGATGGCGGGCGAGCCGTGTGCCTTGATGGTCTGCACCGCCGGGAGCAGGACGGCGTCCTGGCCGGTGGCGCCGCGCAGGATGATGGCGGCGTCGTTCCCGTTGACGCCGGCCGCGCGT
>CAXSEG010000035.1:0-21655 GCA_964235545.1 uncultured Acetobacteraceae bacterium | reverse complement strand
GATGCGCCCGTCACGCACGCACAGCTTGACGGGCTCGTCGCCGGGCTCGATCTCCCGGTCCAGCAGCAACGAGTCAGCCCGCACGCTGGCCAGCAGGCGTGCCATCAGCCGGTGGTCGTACAGCACATCACCATCCATCAGGAGGACCGGCCCACCGTCCCGCAGCACGTCGCGCGCCGCCCAGAGCGAGACGACGCTGCCCTCGTGGAAATCCGGATTCTCGACCGTCCGGACCGTCATGCCACCAGGAGCCGCGGCAAGCGCCGAGCGGATCTGGTCGGCCGCGTAACCGACAACGACCGTCACCCGCTCCACGCCGGCCCCGTGCAGGATACGGAGATGGCGGGCGAGCAGCGAGGCTCCGTCGAACGCCAGCAGCACCTTTGGCTTGCCGGCATGTCCCGTGAAATCAGCCCCAAGTCGGCGTCCGATCCCAGCCGCCAGGATGATGGCCTGCAGAGGTACGCTCTCTCGAGCGGCTATCTTTTGGTGTCGCATAGTTGTCTTACTAGCACGGCGTGGTTACAGACGCGCCGTCTGACCGATCGGTCATCGACGGCGTCCAGGAGATCCGAAGCTTGCCCGACAGCACGGCGCCCGCGCGCCTTCCCGGCGAACCCCTTTCCACCGTTTCGACACCGTCACGGCCGGCCAGGCTCCGCGAGATGCTGGATTCGCCCGAACTCAGCTTCCTGATGGAGGCCCATAGCGGCCTGTCCGCCAAGATCGTCGAGGAAGCCGGGTTCGCCGGCATCTGGGCGTCCGGCCTGTCGATGTCCGCCGCCCTCGGTGTGCGTGACAACAACGAGGCTTCGTGGACCCAGGTGCTGGACGTGCTCGAGTTCATGGCCGATGCCACCAGCCTGCCGATCCTGGTCGATGGCGACACCGGCTACGGCAACTTCAACAACGTCCGCCGCCTGGTACGCAAGCTGGGGGAGCGCGGCATCGCCGGCGTCTGCCTCGAGGACAAGCTGTTCCCCAAGACCAATTCGTTCCTCGGTGAGCGCCAATCACTGGCCGACCCGGCGGAGTTCTGCGGCCGCATACGCGCCGGCAAGGACGCCCAGACCGACCCGGCCTTTTCCATCGTGGCTCGCACCGAGGCGCTGATCTCCGGCCACTCGATGGAGGAGGCGCTGCGCCGGGCAGCGGCTTACCACGCCGCCGGGGCGGACGCGATCCTGGTGCACTCCAAGCGCAAGGACGCGGCCGAGATCACCGGCTTCATGGCGTCTTGGGACCGCCGCTGCCCGATCGTCATCGTCCCCACCATGTATTACGCCACGCCGACCGACAGCTTCCGGCAGGCCGGCATCTCCACCATCATCTGGGCCAACCACCTGGTCCGCGCCTCCATCTCGGCGATGCGGGAGACGGCGAAGGCGATCGCCTCGGCGCAGTCGCTGATGGACGTCGAGGACCAGCTGACCAGCGTGCGCGAGATCTTCAAGCTCACCGGCAACGACGAGCTGGAGGCGGCGAGCCAGCGCTATCTGCCGGCCAGCCGTAACGTGCATGGCGTGGTACTGGCCGCCTCCCGCGGCGCGGCACTCGGCACGCTGACCGCGGAACGGCCGAAATGCATGGTGGACGTGCGGGGCACGCCGCTGCTGCACCGCTTGCTGGGCACGCTGAACGAGGGCGGCGTCGGTGACGTGACGGTGGTGCGCGGCTACTGCAAGCAGGCGATCCCGCCGGACGGCTTCGCAGTGGTGGACAACGACGACTACGCCGTGACGGGGGAAGCCGCCTCGCTCGCCCGCGCCCTGCCACGCGTGCCGGGCGAGGCGGTGGTGGTCTACGGGGACGTGCTGTTCCGCCGCTACATCCTGGACGGGCTGCTGGAGTCCAAGGCCGACATCACGGTCGTGGTCGATGCCAGCAAGCGGGCGAGCGCCAACAAGCGGGATCTGGTCACGACCGACCGGCACAACACCGTATATTACCTGGACGAAGCGCCGGTGCAGCTGCTCGCCGTGGAGGCCGGGCCGGACGTGGCCGCGGGCGAGTGGATCGGGCTGCTGCACCTGAGCGTGCGGGGCACGGAGCGTGTGCGAGAGGAACTGGCGGCCATGCAGGACGAAGGCGTGCTGGCCCAGGCCGACATTCCGGCCCTGCTGCAGCGGCTGGTCGGGCGGGGCGGGGTCGCGGTGCACTACATCACCGGGCACTGGCTGGACGTGGACACGCTGACAGACCTCGCGGCGGCCCGGAACTTCTCCTGATGCTCGATACGCCGTCGTTCCTGCACGCGGCCGGGCAGCGCGGATACGATTTCTACACCGGCGTGCCGTGCTCATTCCTGACGCCGCTGATCAACTGCGTCGCCAGCGACACGGCGCTGCGCTACGTCGCCGCCGCCAGCGAGGGGGAGGCGGTGGCCATCGCCGCCGGCGCCTGGATGGCGGGGCGGCGGACGGTGGTGATGTGCCAGAACTCCGGCCTGGGCAACGCGGTCAACCCGCTGACGTCGCTCAACACGCCATTCCGCATCCCGACCCTGCTGGTGGTGACCTGGCGCGGCCAGCCGGGCCTGAAGGACGAGCCGCAGCACGAGCTGATGGGCCGGATCACCCAAACCCTGCTCACGACCATGGAGCTGGAGCACCGCCCCTTCCCGGACAGCGCCGACGCGCTGCAGCCGGCACTGGACGCCGCGGACGAGGCGATGGCGCGCACGGGGCTGCCCTTCGCGATGGTGATGGCCAAGGACAGCCTGCGCGAGGAAGACCTGCACGAACCCGCGCGCATCCCACCCGCGCCGGGCCTGCGGACCGACCTGTCCGAGGGCGGCGAGCGCCCCTCCCGGGTCGCCGTGCTGGAGCGCGTGCTGGCGGCCGTGCCGGGTGACGTGCCGGTCGTGGTGACCACGGGCAAAGCCGGGCGGGAGCTGTTCACCCTGCAGGACCGCGCGCAGCATCTGTATCAGGTGGGCTCGATGGGCTGCGCCGCGCCAATGGGGCTCGGCATCGCCCTGGCCACGGGTCGGCGCACCGTGGTGCTGGACGGCGACGGAGCGGCGTTGATGAAGCTCGGCGCCATGGCCACGATCGGCGCCTACCAACCCGCGGGGCTGCTTCACGTGCTGCTGGACAACGGCGTGCACGATTCGACGGGCGGGCAGGCCACCGTCTCCCCCACGGTCGATTTCGCCGGCGTGGCCCTGGCCTGCGGCTACGCACACGCCTTCACCTGCGACAGCGCCGCCGGGTTCTCGGCCGCTTTCATGCAGGCGCTGGCGAGCACGGGGCCGGTCCTGCTGCACGTCCGCATCCGTCCGGGATCGATGGCCACGCTCGGCCGCCCCACCGTAGCGCCGCACGAGGTCGCCCAGCGCTTCCGCGGCTTCCTCCGTCAGGCGGCGGCCTGAACCTGCCCATGCCGTGCCATGAAGGCATCGACGGCGGCCATCGCGCGCGCCATGTCGGCCGGCCCGATCGCGCCGATGCAGCCGATCCGGAAGCTCGGCTCGCGCGTCAACTTGCCGGGATAGATGACGACGCCGCGATCGGCCAGGAAGTCGTAGAACTGCTCGAACACGAACCAGCCGCCATCCGGAATGCGGAACGTGACGATGACGGGGGCCTGCAACGCCGGCTCGATATACGGGACGAACCCGTGGGAGCGCATGCGCCGGACCAGCAGGTCGCAATTCGCCTGGTAGCGCGCGTGGCGGGCGGCAATGCCCCCCTCCGCCTCCAACTGGTCGAGCGCGGCGGCGAGGGCGGCGACCACTTGCACCGGGGGGGTGAAGCGCCACTGCCGGGTCGCCGCGAACCCGCGCCACTGGTCGAACAGGTCCAGGCTGAGGCTGACCGCGTTGCCCTCGCAGGTGCGCAGATGGGCCGTCTCGGCAATCACGTAGCCCAGGCCCGGCACGCCTTCGAGGCCCTTGTTGGCGGACCCGATCACGGCCACGAACGGGGACCGCGCACCGTCGATCGGCATGATCCCGAACGAGCTCATGGCATCGACGATCAGCCGCCTTCCGGCCTGCTGTACCACGGCCGCAATCGCCTCAAGCGGGTTGAGCAGGCCGCTGGTGGTCTCGCAATGCACCAGCGCCACGTCGGTGACCGCCGGGTCGGCATGCAGCGCGGCCGCCACGCCCTCGGCGGTGAACGCCTGGTCCTCCGCCACGTCCAGCACGCCCCCCAACCGGCCGAGGCGCCGCCCCATCTCGGCGATCCGGCGCCCGTAGGAGCCATTCACCAGCACCAGCAGCCGGCCATCCCGCGGCACCAGCGAGCCGATCGCCGCCTCGACCGCGAAGGTCCCGCTGCCTTGCACCGGCACCGCTTCATGGGTGTCCGCGACCCCCGCCAGCGCGGCCAGGCGCGTACGGATGCTCTCGGACATCGCGACGAACGCACCGTCCCGCGAGCCCCAGTCCCGGTCCATGGCCGCCCGGGTCTTTACCGACGTCGTCAGCGGACCGGGCGTGAGCAGCAGCGTGGTGTCCATGGGACACGGCTATATCACATGTTTTGCCGACGCCAGGTCGGCTAGAGGCAGACGCATGAGGATCAGCGTGCTCATTGCAGGGCTGGCCGGGCTCGGGCTCGCCGTGTGGCTGCTGGCCAGCTACGGCTTCGAGCGCATCCTCGATCTGCTCAGCCATGCCGGTTGGTTCGGCATCGCCGCGGTGATCGCCTTCCACTTGCTGCAGATGCTGTTCTCGGCCGCTGCCTGGCGCACCGTCGGCGGCCCCACCACCCGGCAACCCTCGCTATTCGGCTTCTGCGTGCTGCGATGGATCCGCGAGGGCGTGAACAACCTCTTGCCGGTGGCACAGATCGGCGGCGAGTTCGTGGCGGTCCGGCTGATGCAGCGCCGCGGCGTCCCACTCGCCCCCGCCATCGCTGGCACGGTGGCGGACCTGACGGTGGAGATCGTGACGCAGATCGCCTTCACCCTGCTCGGGCTGGGCTTGCTGCTGCACAGCGGCGGCGGCAGCGGCATCGCGAGCAGCGTGACCGGCTTCGTCGTTATCGCGACGCTGGTGGCGGCGTGTTTCCTGGGAGCGCAATGGTTCGGCCTCGCCCACTTGCTCGAGGCGTTGCTCATGCGCGTCGGCCGTGCGCTGGGCTGGACCGGGACGGCGCAGGTCGAGGGCTTGCACCAGGCGCTGCTCGCCTGCTACCGCAACCCGCGCCGCATGCTGCTGGCAATGCTATGGCACAGCATCTCGTGGCTGCTCGGCGGCGTCGAGGTTTGTCTGGCGCTGCACATCCTCGGCCGTGACAGCAGCCTGGCCACCGGCATGGTCATCGAGAGCCTGGGCCAGGCGCTCAAGGCCGCGGGCTTCGCCGTGCCCGGCGCCCTGGGCGTGCAGGAGGGTGGCTACATCGTGATCTGCCAGGCGTTCAATCTGTCGCCCGAGCTGGCCATCGCCTTGTCGCTCGTCAAACGGCTGCGGGAGGTGGTGCTCGGTATCCCCGCCCTGATCGCGTGGCAATATTTCGGCGGCCAGGATACCCGCACCCCCGGCGGCGCCCTGAAGGCCGTGCCGTGAGCGGCGAGTCCTGGACGCACCTCATGGCCCGCCCGCTGGTACGCCCGATGATCGGTACCTGGATCCGGCCGAACCACCTGACCACGCTGCGGCTTCTCTCCGGCCTTGCCGCCTGCGCCTGCTTCGCCTGGGGCACGCGCGGCGGAATGCTCTGGGGCGGCGGGCTCTGGCTGGTCTCGGCCTTCCTCGACCGTGCCGATGGCGAGCTGGCGCGGCTCGGCAAGCTGATGAGCCCGGGCGGCCATCTGTATGACTTCTACACCGACATCTCGGTGAACGCCCTGTTCTTCGCCGCCATCGGGGTGGGGCTGCGTGCGACCTGGCTTGGCCCCTGGTCGATCCCGCTAGGAATCCTCAGCGCCGTCTCCCTCCTGCTGAGCGCCATCTTCTCCGAGTTGCTGGAGCGGCGCAGCCCGCCGGACACGAAGGCCTATACCGGGCGCTGGGGCTTCGATCCCGACGACGCACTCTACTTGATGGGGCCGCTGGCCTGGCTGGGTTGGCTGAGCCCCATCCTCGTGGGTGCCGCGGTGGGCGCCACGGTCATCATGGTCCTCACGGGGCTGCGGCTGAGGCAACTGGTGCTGCGGCAGGCGTGACCGACGGTTAACGATTACCTACAGCTTGCTCAACCCCAGCGTACACACCAGCGCGTCCACCCGGTTGCCGCTGGCCCCGGCAAGCGCTTACGCCATGCTAACGCACACCCTGGTCGACCTACCATCCTGGCCGACCGACGCCTCATGGGATCAGCGCCGCTTGACGCTGCCGACGATACCGTCCAGCGCGTCGCCATTGGCCTTGTCCCCATCAGGCGAAGACCATGCCGTGAGAAGCAGCACCAGGTTATCCGACACGCCGAAGATCCCGAGGGTGACACCGGTAGGCCCATCCTTATCCTTGCCCGCCCAATGCAGGAATGACATCGACATCCCGTTGATCGTGGTGTCCTTGGTCTGCTGGGTGCTCCGGTCGATCGTCACGCCCGACTTGGTGAGGAACTTGAGGTCCTCGTCGATAAGCTGGTTCATCCCCTTGGCCGTCGCTGTCTCGACGGCGACATAGGTTTCGCCATCCGGTGACGTCGCTTCCACGCCGTTCTCGACCTCGGACGGTTTCCACTTGGCCGGCAAGTCCAACGTGACGGCGGGGTTGGCATCCGGCAGCTCGAAGACCTTTGCGAACGCTGGTGCGGCCACGATGCAGGCGATACCGATGGCGAAGACGACGGCTCTCATTTCGTTGCATTCCCGTTGGGCCTGATTTCGTTGCCATGTCGACCGCAGGAGATCAAGGGGTGCATCTATATGTATGTCAGTCCGCAGCCAGCGAAGTGTCCTGCCGCCGACCCCCAGGCGGCCGGGTCAGGCCGGAGCGGGTGAGGAGGCATGGGCGGCATGCCGGTCCAACACGCGTTGCGCCTGCTTCAAATGCGGGATGTCGAGCATCTTGCCGTCCAACCCGACGGTGCCCGCATCCGGCTGCGCGGCGAAGGCGGCGGTCACCCGCCTGGCATGCGCCACGTCGGCCTCCGACGGCGAGAACGTCTGGTTGATCCCCGCCACCTGGCCCGGATGAATGGCGAGGCGGCCGGTGAAACCCTCCCGCGCCGCGGCGGCGCAGCTGGCCAGCAGGCCATCGTCGTCGCGGAAATCGGCATACAGCGTCTCGACCGGCTCGGTGCCCGCCGCCCTCGCCGCCATCAGGCACAGCGAGCGCACCAGGCGGTAGGTATAGGCAAAGCCACCGGTCTCATCCCGGTTGGTGGTGGCACCCAGCGCCGTGCTCAGGTCCTCGGCCCCCCAGGTCAGGCCATAGAGGCGCGGAAAGGCCGGCCCGGTGAAATCCGCCAGGCCGAACGGCGCGCGGGCCGTCTCGGTGGCGACCGGCAGGATGCGGGTGCTGCCCGGCGCCAGGCCCTCACGCCGCTCCATCACGTCCAGGTAGTGGCCGAGCCTTGTGACATCGGCGCCGCCGTCGATCTTCGGGATCATGATGCCGGCGAGCCCCGGCCGCACGATGCCCGCCAGGTCCGCCACGCCGCCCTCGTCCAGGGGGTTGATCCGGACCCAGGTCTGCGGCCCAGCATGCCCGGCCGCCAGGTACTCCGCGACCATCGCCCGCGCCAGCACCTTGCGCACCGGCGCCACCGAGTCCTCCAGGTCCAGAATCAGCGCGTCCGCCCCGGACCCGGCACCCTTGCCGAGCTTCTTCTCGCTGTCGCCGGGCACGAACAGGAAGGAGCGCAGCGTCATGCCGCCACCGGCTTCTTGCGCTGCAGGCCGGAGCGCTTGCAGTGCCCGACCAACTCGTTGCGCTGGTTGTAGGCACGGTGGATGAAGGTCACGATTCCCGCGGTGGGGCGGGACTTCGACTCCCGCAACTCGATCACTTCGCTCTCCACCCGGATCGTGTCGCCGTGGAAGATCGGCTTCGGGAACCGCACCTCATCCCAGCCCAGGTTGGCGATGGCGGTGCCGAGCGTGGTGTCGCCGACCGAGATGCCGACCATCAAGCCCAGCGTGAAGGCGCTGTTGACGATGCGCTGGCCGAACTCGGTCTCGGTGCGGCAATACTCCTCGTCGAGGTGCAGCAGCGCCGGGTTGTGGGTCATGGCGGTGAACAGGACGTTGTCCGTCTCGGTGATGGTGCGCCGGATGGCGTGCTGGAAGGTCTGCCCGACCGTCAGCTCGTCGAAATAGAGTCCTGGCATGCGTGCCCTCCCAGGCTAAGTCGTCGGATCGGCGACGTTCCAGCATCGCTCGGCTTGACCGCCCATGGAAGCGCCAGACCATCCATCTGGCCTGGTCTCCATACGCTGCCTGCTGGAGCCGGCAGTGCCTTCTCCCCCTCCCTTATGGGAGAGGGCAGGGGCAGGGAGCAACCGCGCCGAACTTTCCGCTTTGCAAAGACACGCTGCGGAATTGGGTGCG
Organism: uncultured Acetobacteraceae bacterium; assembly: GCA_964235545.1. Lineage (GTDB taxonomy): Bacteria > Pseudomonadota > Alphaproteobacteria > Acetobacterales > Acetobacteraceae > LMUY01. Next base: position 13,204 of record CAXSEG010000035.1, on the reverse strand, counting down.
CGCGGCACCCCTCCCCCGGCCCCCTCCCACAAGGGCAGGGGGAGAAGCTTGTCCCCGTTTAGGCTACAGCTTTCGCGTGGCGGTTGACATGCGGCGGCAACCCAAGATTCTCCCGCAAGGTCGTCCCCTCGTATTCGGTTCGGAACGAGCCGCGCCGCTGCAGCTCCGGCACCACCAGGGCCACGAAATCCTCGATACCGTGCGGCAGGTGCGTCGGCGTGAGATTGAAGCCGTCGGCCGCTTCCTCGGCGATCCACTCCTCCAGGACGTCCGCGACGTCCTTGGCCGTGCCGACCAGCATCAGGCCGCCGCTGCCAGCCGCCTTCTTCTCATACAGCTGCCGGATGGTCAGGTTCTCACGCTGCGCAACGTGCCACATGTTATAGGCAATGCTGCGCACGGGGGCATTGACCGGTTCCGGCACCGGGCCGTCCAACGCATGGCCGGACAGGTCGCCGAACGAGCGGGACAGGTTGGCGAGGCCCACCAGCGGATCGATCAGCGCCTGCAGCTCATCGAACTTCGCCTCTGCCTCCGCCCGGGTACGGCCGACGATGGTGGTGACGGCGGGCATCACCAGCAACTGCTCCGGCGTGCGGCCGTACTTGCCCATGCGCGCCTTCAACCCGGCGTAATAGGCGCGGGCAGCGGCCAGCTCGATGTGCGCGGCATACACCACGTCGGCATTCGCAGCGGCGATCTCCTGTCCCTGCTCGGCGGCACCCGCCTGCACCAGGATCGGCCGTCCCTGCGGCGTGCGCGGTGCGTTGAGCGGTCCGCGCACGGCGAAATGCTTGCCGCGGTGGCCCAGCACATGCAGCTTGGCCGGGTCGTAGAACTGCCCGGAGGCCTTGTCGTGGACGAAGGCGTCGTCCTCCCAGCTGTCCCACAGCCCCGTGACGACGTCGACGAACTCCGCAGCCCGGTCGTAGCGGGTGTCGTAATCCAGGTGCTTGTCGCGGCTGAAGTTCCACGCTTCCTGCTCGGACCAGGAGGTGACGATGTTCCAACCAGCCCGACCGCCGCTGATGTTGTCGAGCGAGGCGAACTTGCGGGCGATGTGGTACGGCTCGTTGTAGGTGGTGGAGGCGGTCGAGACCAGGCCGATGTTCCGCGTCATCGGCGCCAAAGCCGCCAGCAACGTCAGCGGTTCCAGCTCGACGTTGCGGTTGGTGCGGGCGAGCGAGCCGGGTGGATCGTCGTCGGCCCGCACGCCGATCCCGTCGGCGAAGAACACCATGTCGAACTTGCCGCGCTGGGCCGCGAGCGCACTGTTCAGGAAATACCCAAAATCCGTCGCCCCGCCCGGCGGCACCTCCGGATGGCGCCAGGCAGCGTCGTGGTAGCCGAGATAGCGCATCGACAATCCGAGTTTCATGTGGCTCTTGCGCATGGCGCGGGCTCCCTCAGTATTTGTAACCGGCCATTTCCATGAATTTGCGCGCCAGATCGAGGTCGTAGGCGATCGGCTTCAACAGGTCATGGTCGTATTCCGGCGCCGACCAGGCCATCGGCACCGTGCCCGGCGCGCCATAGCCACCGGCGATCTCCTTCACGATCTGGTCCCGCGGCATGGCGTGGCTGATGGCCTGGCGGATATAGGCGGCGGCTTCGGCGGCCCGCGACGGATCGCTCCGGCCGAGCGGCGTCTCGGTGCCCACGCCGAACACCGGATGCTTCAGGTTGTAGCAGACGTGCTGCCACTTGTACGAGTCGAACGTCACCACCTTGCCCCAACTCGCATCGACCGTGCTGACGACGGGACCGATATCGTACATCGGGTCGTGCGCGTCGATCTCGCCGGCCTTCAGCGCGCTGAGCACCGCATCGGTGCCGTTGATGTTGACGACGTAGAAGGTCTTGGCGTTGCCGGTATGCGGCTTCCAGTAGGCCTCGTTGCGCTTGTAGCCATAGGCCTTGCGGGACGGGTCAAATCCCGTGGGGATCCACGGCCCCGTGCCGACGGCGCCATGCGCGGTGAAGCTCTTGCCGTCCGACGTCTTGACGGCATAGCTGCCGAGCCAGGTGCTGGCCGGGTGGCTGCGCAGCGCCTCCGGCTTGATGTCCTTGTAGGCGTGCTCCGGCATGATCGCAAAGGTGGCGAGCACGTTGTTGAAGAAATCGAGGCTATAGTCCGGCAGATCGACCGTGATCTCGTACCGGCCGGTAACCTTGTAATTGCCCGCATCGCCGAACACCCGCGCCGAGGTGGCCTGCATCTGCGAGCCATAGGCCTTGTTCAGCATGGTATCCCAGGTGAACTTCACGTCCGCCGCGGTGAGCTCCTCGCCCGAATGCCATTTCACGCCCTGACGCAACGTCACCACCCAGTGCTTGCCGTCCTCGGACATCGTGGTGCCGGTGGCGAGCGAGGGGACCAGGGTCTTGTCTTGCCAGCTGCGGTATTCGTACAGGCAGTTATAGGCTGGCCCGAAGACGTTCGATTCGTGGTAGCCGATGCAGTACATCGGGATCAGCGAACTCGGCACCGGCCAGGAGGCGAACGCCGCCGTGGCGTCGGTCCCCGCCCCCTCGATCGTCCAGTGCTCGGGCCGGGGGTAGAAGGTTGGCATGTAGGTGGTGGCGTCGAACCCGGAGAGCTTCGGGTTCACCGCGATGACGTCCTGCGGATAGAACAGGATCGTCATCGGCTGGATGTCGTACCAACGCTTCTCGAAATCGTGGTATGCTTTCACCCGGTCGGCCTCATGCAGGCTGCTGGCCACGGCCAGCAGCGACCGGTCGATCTCCTTGTCGTCCACGTAATAGAAATTCTGGCCGTTGGGCGGCATCTCGGAGCTACCGAACAGCGTGAACGGCGATGGCTCGATGGACGCGTAGTAGTAACGCTCCAGATAGCAGTCCCACCCGCCATCGACATGGGTCTTGCCATCGCCGCGCGCCCGCCGCGGCGCGATCACCGTAAATGGCACGAAGCTGGACACCACGTCGATCCCGATGCGCGACATCTGCGCTGCCGCCAGCGTGCCCCACACCATGCGCGCCGGCTGGCTGTTGGGGATCATCATGTACAGCTTGAAGAACGGCGTCGCCGCCTTGCCGGGCCCGGCCACCGCGGTCAGCGCGGTAGCGAGCGATGCCTGCAGGACGGTGCGCCGACTGGCGATGGACTTAGGAATGAACTCAGTGCTCATGCGAATGCCCGATCATGTGGGGTTGTGGCAGGCGGCCTGGATGTCTGGGCCCATTGGTTGCAACACCGGGTCCTGCTCACGGCAGACCGGCAGGGCGGCGGCACAGCGGGGGTGGAACGGGCAGCCGGTCGGGCGGTCTATCGCACTCGGCACCTCGCCGCGCAGGTGCACGCGCCGGTCGACCGCGCCGGGGGCCGGCACCGGGATGGCACTGATCAGCGCCGCCGTGTAGTGGTGCCGCGGGCGCGTAAAAATCTCGTCCACGGCACCGATCTCGACGATGCGGCCGAGATACATGACTGCCACGTGGGTGGAGATGAAGCGCACCGAACTCAAATCGTGCGAGATGTAGACGTAGGCCACGCCCAACCGGTCCTGCAGCGAGGCCAACAGGTTCAGGATCTGCGCCCGCACCGAGATGTCCAGCGAGGACACCGGCTCGTCCAGCAACAGCAGGTCCGGCTCCACCGCCAGCGCGCGGGCGATGCCGACCCGCTGCCGCTGGCCGCCGCTGAACTCGTGCGGGTAGCGCACGCCATGGCGCGGATCCAGCCCTACCGTCTCCATCAGGGAGGCGACGCGGCCGGTCCAGTCCCGCTGCGGCCCATGTACCCGCAGCGGCTCGCGCAATGCCTCGTCGATGGTCCAGCGCGGGTTCAGCGAGAGGTACGGATCCTGGAACACGTACTGCATCCGCCGGCGCACCGCGAGCATGGCGGCGCGGTCGGGCCCGGCCAGCACCGGGCGGACGTCGCGGCCGTCGAGCCGGATCTCGCCGCCATCGGCGCGCACCAGGTCCAGAATGCTGCGCGCCGCGGTGGTCTTGCCGCAGCCGCTCTCGCCGACCAACCCCAAGGTCTGCCCCGCCTGCACCGTGAAGGACACGTCGTCCACCGCGCGCACGAACCGGGTGCGCCGCCCGAGCAGGCCGCGCTTGATGACAGGGTAGTGCTTGCGCAGCCCGCGTATGTCGAGCAGCGGCGTCATGCCGTGGCCTCCCCCGGCGAGCCACGGCGCAAGCAGCTGACGCTGTGGCCCGGCGTCAGCATATGCTCGCGCGGCATGACCCGGTGGCACTCGGCCACCGCCTCCGGACAGCGGTCATGGAAGCGGCAACCCGGCGGCGCGTGCAGCAGGTCAGGCGGCCGGCCCGGGATGCTCGGCAGCACGCGCCGGGCGCCGCTGTAGCTGTGGTCGATCCGCGGCACGCTCTCCAGCAGCGCCCGGGTGTAGGGATGCTGGGGCGCGCTGAAGATCGTGGCGGCGTCCGCGGTCTCGCAGACGCGGCCGGCATACATCACGGTGATGCGGTCGGCCATGCGGGCGACCACCCCCATGTCGTGCGTCACCAGCACCATCGCCATCCCGAGCCGCTGGCGCAGCCCGGCCAGCAGGTCGAGGATCTGCGCCTGGATCGTGACGTCCAGCGCCGTCGTCGGCTCGTCCGCAAGCAGCAGCGCCGGTTCGCACAGCAGCGCCCGCGCGATGCCGACGCGCTGCTTCATGCCGCCACTCAGCTCGTGCGGGTATTGCCGCAGCCGCGCCCCCGGGTCGCTGATGCCCACCAGCTCCAGCAACGACGACGCCCGCTCGCGCGCGGCCTTGGCCGGCACGCCGGTATGCCAGCGCAGGATCTCGGTCAGTTGCCGGCCGATGCTGAGGATGGGGTTCAGCGACGTGGCCGGGTTCTGGAAGATCATCGCCATCCGCCGCCCGCGTATCCGCGCCAACTGCTTGTCCGGCAGCCGCAGCAGGTCCTCGCCCTCGAACACCACCCGCCCGGCCACCACCCGCGCCGGCGGTGGCGCCAGGCGCAGCAGGGTCAGGCTGGAGACGGTCTTGCCGCTGCCGGACTCGCCCACGATGCCCAGCGTCTGCCCGGCGGCGACCTGGAAATCCACGCCGTCCACCGCCCGAATTACGCCGTCCCGGGTGTAAAAATGCACCTTGAGGCCTTCAACGGCCAGCAGCGGCGCGGGCTCAGCCACGGACACGGGGGTTCACCGCGTCGGTCAGGCCGTCAGCCAACAGGTTGAACCCGAGCACGGTCACGAAGATCGCCGCACCCGGCACCAAACAGGCCCACGGCGCCACCTTCAGCGCCTGGTAGTTGAAGAACAGCATCTGCCCCCAGGAGATCGATTTCGGGTCGCCGAACCCCAGGAAGCTCACCATTGCCTCGGCCAGGATGGCGCCGCCGATACCCAGCGCCACCAGCACGATCAGCGGCGGCAGGGCGTTGGGCAGGATGTGGCGGAGCAGGATCTCCCGCTTCGTGGTGCCGATGCAGCGCGCCGCCTCGACGAACTCGGCCTGCCGCAGCCGCAGGAACTCCGCCCGCGTCATGCGCGCGACTTGCGGCCAGGAGAACAGGCCCAGCAGCAGGATGATCGTCATCAGGTTCAGGTTCGGGATGCGCTCGAAGGCGGTGCCTACGACGATGATGCCGAACAGCCGCACCACCGCCAGGATCACCACGAACACCGGCACGATCATGAACAACTCGGCCCCACGCATCAACGCCTCGTCCGCCAGCCCGCCGACATAGCCGGCCACGGCGCCGACCAGCACGCCGATAACCGACGCGATGGCCATGGCCCCAAGCCCGACCGCCAGCGCCGTGGGCGCCCCGTAGATCGCGCGGCTCAGCACGTCGTAACCGTTCTGGTCGGTGCCGAGCCAGTTGCGCGCACTGGGCGCGGCATGGGCGGCGCCGCGCAGCATGGCGGATTGGTCGTTCGGATCGTACGGCGCCAGGAACGGCCCGGCGATCGCCGTCAGCACCACCAGGCCCACCAGCACCAGGCCGATCATGCCGGCACGGTTGCGGCGGAACCGGTGCCAGGCTTGCCGCCACGCGCCGGACGGTTTCCGCCTAGGCAGCACGGGCGCGGCGACGAGTTGGGTGTCCATCTCAGGCCAGCCTGATCCGAGGATCGATCACCACATAGGCGATGTCCGTCAGCAGGGTGGCGAGCACGAGCATGACGGTGATGACCATCGTCTCCCCCATGATCACCGGGTAGTCCAGTTGCTGGATGGCGGTGATATACAGCGCGCCAAGGCCGGGCCAGGTGAACACCGTCTCCGTCACCGGCGCGGTGCCGAGCATCAGGCCGAACACCGTGCCGAGATAGGTAAGCTGCGGGATGAAGGCGTTGCGCAGGGCATGGTGCAGCACCACGCGCCGCGCCGGCAGGCCGGACGCCCAGGCGGCGGTGATGTAGTCCTGCCGCAGAACGTCCACCAGCGAGGAGCGCATCAGCAACGTGAGCGTCGCCGTGTTGAACACCGTCAGCATCGCCACCGGCAGAACCATGTGCCACAGCCCGTCCAGGCCCACGCTGCCCAGCAGCGGGTTGCGGGTGGAATAGGCGCCATAGGATGGCAGCACCCCGAGCCAGTAGGAGAACACCAGGATCAGCAGGATCCCCACCAGGAAGCCCGGCAGCGAATGGCCGAGCATGGCCGAGGAGACGATGCTGAAATCCGCCCACCCGTGCTGCCGCATCGCCGCCACCAAACCCGCCGCCGTGGCGATCAGGGTGGAGAGCACGATGGCCGGCAGCTGGATCTTCAGCGTCTCCAGCCCCCAGACCTGCAGCATGCCGGCGACTGGCTGGTTGTAGATGATGCTGGTGCCGAAATCGAAATGCAGGATCGCCCACAGCCACGCGCCGTAGCGGTCGATGAAGCTGCCGTCCAGGCCGTAGAACTTGCTGAGCGAGGCGATCATCTCGTCCGACACACCCGGCGTCTCCGCCAGCAGGATCTGGACCGGGTTGCCGATGGCGTTGATCAGCGCGAACAGGATGAAGCTGACGCCCAGGATCAGCACGGCGGAGAACGCCAGGCGGCGCAGGATGAAACGCGAGGCACCCATCACGGCACCCGGTGAGGCATGGACATCAAGACCTCTCTGGCACACGCGGTGCCGATGACGCTGGACATCGAACCCACACCGCTTGGATCATGGTCATGCAAGACGTATTCCAATCCCTCGTGTGCGGGTTGATCTTCGCGCGCCGCGGTGGGAGGCAGGGGCATGATCCAGATGTTCGGCTTTTGGCGCTCGGCGGCCTCGTTCCGCGTCCGGATGGCGCTCAACTTGAAGGGAGTCGCCTTCACCGAGACGATGATCGACCTGGATGCGGGGGAGCAGTCGACAGGGCAGTTCGCTGCCATGAACCCGCAGGCGAAGGTGCCGCTGGTGATCCTGGAGAATGGGGCGCGGCTGACGCAGTCCATCGCGATCCTGGAATACCTGGACGAGACGCATCCGGCCCCGCCGCTGCTCCCCGCCGACGCCCTGGGCCGTGCCCGGGTCCGCTCCCTCGCCGGCATTTGGGCTGCCGACCACCACCCCCTCATCGTGCCACGGATCCGCAACTACCTGCGCGACACGCTCGGCGCCAGCGAGGCCCAGCGCACCGCCTGGATCCAGCACTGGTTCCGCGAGGGCCTGCGCATTGGTGAGGCAACGCTGGCGGGGGACGCCGCGATGGGGAGCTTCTGCCACGGCGAGCAGATCGGCCTCGCCGACCTTTGCCTGATGAGCCAGTTCATGGGCGCGCAGGGGTTCGGGGTGGATGTCGCCCCCTACCCCACCATGGGCCGCATCGCCCAATCCTGCCTCGCGGTCGACGCGGTGGGCCGTGCCCTCCCGCTGCGTCAGCCCGGCGCACCCGGCGGCCACTAGCCCGGCTTGCTTTCGGGCGCAAAGGGCGACAAGCACCGGGCTCACGCACGCGTCACGAGGCTAGTATCGCCGATAGTCAGCCCATGGTGGATCTGCAGGCGGTCAGCAAGACATACCGCGGAGCTGCTCCCGCCCTGGACGGCGTGTCCCTCCAGGTCCGGCCCGGCGAGATATTCGGCATCGTCGGACGCTCCGGGGCCGGCAAGTCCACCCTGCTCCGCTGCGTCAACCTGCTGGAACGGCCCGACACCGGCCGCGTCCACGTCGCCGGGGAGGATCTCCTTGCCCTGGACGCGGCGGGTCTGCGCCGGGCACGCAGCGGCATTGGCATGGTGTTCCAGCACTTCAACCTGCTCGGCAGCCGGACGGTGGCCGCCAACATCGCCCTGCCGCTGGCCATCAACGGGACAGATCGGGCCCGGCAACACGCACGGGTGGCGGAGCTGCTGGACCTGGTGGGCCTGACCGGACGCGGCGGCGCCTACCCGCGGCAGCTCTCTGGCGGCCAGAAGCAGCGCGTCGGCATCGCCCGCGCCCTGGCGACGCACCCGCAGTTGCTGCTGTGCGACGAGGCCACCAGTGCGCTGGACCCGGAGACGACCGGCGCCATCCTGCGCCTGATCCGCGAGCTGCGGGACCGGCTGGCGCTCACCGTGCTGCTGATCACGCACGAGATGTCCGTCGTGAAGGCGCTGTGCGACCGGGTGGCCGTGCTGGACCGCGGCCGCGTCGTGGAGGAGGGCACGGTGTTCGGCGTCTTCACCCGGCCGCGCAGTGCCACGGCCCGCCGCTTCGTCGCCGAGGTGATCGGGGACGACATCCCGCCCGGCACGCTGGACCGCCTGCCGCCGCCGGGCCCAAACGAGACGCGCCGCATCCTGCGCATCCTGTTCGCCGGCCCCGCCTCCACCCGCGCCGTGATCAGCGAGGCGTCGCGGCGGTTCGGCCTGGACATCAACATCATTTCGGGCCGGGTGGACGAGATCGGCGGAGAGCCGTTCGGCCTGATGGCGGTCGCCGCCTATGGTTCCCCCGACCGGATCGCGGCAGGCGAGGCCTGGATGCGTGAGCTGGGATTGGACGTGGCGGTCGTGGCATGACCTGGCTCACCCCCGCCATGCAGGGCCTGCTGCTCGACGCCACCATCGAGACGGCGCAGATGGTCGGGCTGTCCGCCTTGATCGCGGTCGTGCTCGGCCTGCCGCTGGCGCTGTTGCTGCATACCACGGGGCAGGGCCAGATCGCCGCCAGCCGCCCGGTGAACCTGGTGCTGGCCGGACTGATCAACGCCGTCCGCTCGGTACCGTTCATCATCCTGATGGTCGCCATCGTCCCGTTCACCCGGCTGGTCGCCGGCACCTCGATCGGCACGCTGGCCGCCACCGTGCCGCTGGCCATTGCCGCCATCGCCTTCATCGCCCGGCTGTTCGAGACGGCGCTGCGCGAGGTCGATCCCGGACTGACGGAGGCCGCCCAGGCCATGGGTGCGACGCGGCTGCAGATCATCACGCGCGTGCTGCTGCCCGAGGCGGCTCCCGGCTTGGTCGCCGCGGTGACGGTGACGCTGGTTTCACTCGTTGGCTACTCCGCCATGGCCGGCGCGGTCGGCGGCGGTGGCCTCGGCGACCTCGGCATCCGCTTCGGCTATCAGCGCTTCATGCCTGCCGTGATGGCGACGGTAGTGGTGCTGCTCATCATTGTCGTCCAGGTGTTGCAAACTCTGGGCGACCTGCTGGTTCGCCGCCTGTCCCACCGTTGACGGAGCCACCGCCATGACCCTTTCCCGCCGCACCCTGGTGCTCAGCTCGCTGGCGACGCCCTTCCTCGCACGGGCCGCGCTGGCGCAGGAGGCCGGGACGGCTGCGCGGCCCTTGCGCGTCGGCGTGACGTCAGGTGTGCACGCCCAGGTGCTGGAACGGGTGGCGGGCGTCCTGGCGCCGGGCGGCCTGGTGCTGAAGGTCGTGGAGTTCAGCGACTTCATCCAGCCGAACGCGGCCCTGGCCGGCGGCGACATCGATGCCAACGTCTATCAGCACCGCCCCTTCCTGGAGCAGCAGGAGCGTGACCGCGGCTACAAGTTCGCCGTCGCCGGGCGCACCGTGCTGACGGAGATGGCGGTGTTCAGCCGCAAGGTGAAGCGCCTGGCGGACCTGCCCTCCGGCGCACGCGTGGCAATCCCGAACGACCCGACCAATGGCGGCCGCGCCCTCCTGCTGCTGCAGCAGGCCGGGCTGTTCACGCTCGTGCCCGGCGCCGACACGCGGGCCAGCGTGGCCGACATCGCCGAGAACCCGAAGCGGATCCGCATCGTGGAGCTGGATGCGGCGCAGATCGCCCGCTCGCTGGATGACGTGGACGCCGCTGCCATCACCGGCAACTACGCCGTGCCCGCCGGGCTGGACCCGCTGCATGACAGCCTGGCCGTCGAGCAGCCGGACAGCGTGTATTGCTGCCTCGTGGTCGTGCGGGCCGGGGACGAAAGCCGCGCCTGGGCCAAGACGCTTGCGTCCGGCTATGCCGACCCGGCCGTCAAGCAATGGGTGATCGACACGTTCAAGGGCGCCGTCGTCCCAGGCGCCTGACTCACCCAGGCACGCCGCTGGATCAGTGCTCCACCCCGGTGCCGCTCTTGCCGCCAAGATAGGCCGCGCGCACGTCGTCATTCGCCCACAGCTCGGCCGGACGGCCAGAGGTCAGGAGCCGCCCCGTCTCCAGCACGTAGCCCCGGTCGGCGACCGACAGCGCCATGTGCGCGTTCTGCTCCACCAGCAGCACCGTCGTGCCGCGGGCGCGGATGTCGGACACGATGCGGAACACCTGCTGCACGATCAGCGGCGCCAGGCCGAGCGACGGCTCGTCCAGCAGCAGCAGCCGCGGCTTGGCCATCAGCCCGCGCGCCACCGCCACCATCTGCAGCTGACCGCCCGAGAGCGTCCAGCCCAGCGCGTGCTGCAGGCGGCCGAGGCCCTCGAAGGTGCCGATCATCTCGTCCACCTCCGCCTCCAGCGTGCGCCGGCGGACGCCCTTTCGGTTGGACGCGCCCAACAGGATATTCTCGCGCACCGTCAGCCCGGGGAAGATCCGCCGCCCTTCCGGAACGTGCGCGATCCCCTCGCGCACGATCGCTTCCGGCTTCATGCCGCGCAGCGACTTGCCGGCCAGCACGATGCCGCCAGTCACGCTCGGCACCAGCCCCGAGATCGAGCGCAGCGTCGTGCTCTTGCCCGCCCCGTTGGAGCCGAGCAGGGCCACGATCTCGCCCTCGCCCACCTCGAGGGTGAGCCCCTTCAGCACGGGGCTCGCGCCATACCCGGCCTCCACGCCGGTCAGGGCCAGCAGCGTCATGCGACGGCCACCGCGTCCCGCACCGCCTGCGCTTCCGGCGGCGCACCCAGATAGGCCGCGATCACGTCCGGCTCCCGCAGCACCGTCTGCGGCAGGCCGTCGGCGATGCGGCGGCCGAAATTCAGCACGGTGATGTGGTCGGCCACCGACTCCACCAGGTTCATGTCGTGGTCGACGATCAGGATGGTCAGCCCATGCCCCTTCAAGCGGCGCAGCAACCCGCCCAGCTCGGCCTTCTCCGTCATGTTCAGCCCGGCGGCCGGCTCGTCCAGCAGCAGCACCATGGGATTGCCGGCCAGCGCGCGGGCGATCTCCACGTGGCGCTGGTGCCCGTAGGACAGCTGGCCGACCGGCCGCAGCGCGTCCGCCCGGCGGCCCACGAACTCCAGCGCCGCCAGCGCCCGCTCCACCACCGGGCCAGCCTGCCCGGCGACGTCGTTGCCGGGCCGCTCGGCACCGACCATGACGTTCTCCAGCACCGTCATGCCGCGGAACACACGGATGTTCTGGAACGTGCGGGCCAGCCCGGCCCGGGTGCGGCGGTGCGGCGGAAACGCCGTGATGTCCGCGCCAGCGAACGCGATCCGCCCCGCGGTCGGCCGGTACAGCCCCGTCAGCACGTTGATGAAGGTGCTCTTGCCCGATCCGTTCGGCCCGATTAGCGCGTGCACCGTGCCGCGCCGCACGGCGATGTCCACCTCGTCCAGCGCCTTCAGCCCGCCGAAATGCTTGGCCAGGCCCTCGATCCGCAGCACCGCCTCCGCCGACGCCCCGGCGGATTGCGAGAGCAGCGGCAGCGGCGCCACCGCCCCCTCCACGCTGCGTTCGCGCCGCACGAAGCGGCTGGCCAGGCCCCACAGCCCGTCCGGCAGGAACACCATGATCAGGATCACCGCCCCGCCATACACGGCAAGGTAGACGCGCTGCAGGAAGCGCAGCCACTCCGGCAGCATCACCAGCAGCCCCGTGCCCACCAGCGCGCCGAACGGGGACTGCACCCCGCCCAGCAGCGCCATGGTCAGCAGCACGATCGATTCGGCGAAGGAGAACTGGTCCGGGCTGATATACGCGAACGCCCCGGCGAACAGCCCGCCGCCCAACCCGCCCAGCACGGCGCTGATGCCGAACGCCAGCACCTTGGTGCGCAGGATGTCGATCCCGCACGTCCCCGCCGCCAGCTCGTTGTCGCGCACCGCCTGCATCGCGCGGCCGAGCCGGCTTGTCTTCAGTCGCCAGGCATACAGCGTCGTGCCCACCATCGCGACGAGGCACAGGCTGAGGAACGCCGTCCCCGAGGTCAGCCCCGCCGGGCGCGCGATGCCGCTGATGCCGTCCGGCCCATGCGTGAGGCTGATCCAGTTGGTCAGCACCAGCGTCAGGATCTGCTGGAAGCTGATCGTCACCATGGCGAGGTAGTGCCCGCCCAGCCGCAGGCTGGCGAAGCCGAGGATCAGCCCCAGCACCCCCGCCACCACCACGCCGCCCACCCAGGCCGCCAGGAACGGCACGTGGTAGTCCACCACGCCGATCGCCGTCGCATAGGCGCCGATGCCGAAGAACCCGGCCTGCGTCAGCGAGATCTGCCCGCAATAGCCCAGCACCACCACGATCCCGGCGACCGCGATCCCATACGTCACCGCCTGCATCAGCAGGTTCAGCGTGTAGCCGGACCCCGGCGCCAGTTGCGCCGCCCCAACCAGCACCGCCGCCGCGGCCACCGCTGGCAGCACGCCCCGCCAAGGCCGCGCCTGGGCGATGCCCGGCGCCGCCATCAAGCCTTCTCCGCGATGCGCTCGCCGAACAACCCCTGCGGACGCACCAGCAGCACCAGCAGCAGCAGCCCGAACGCGAACGCGTCCTTGTACGGTACCGAGATGTAGGATGCCCCCATCGTCTCCGCGACACCCAGCGACAGCCCGCCGATAATCGCGCCCGGGATGCTGCCGAAGCCGCCGATGATGTTGGCCGCGAACGCCTTCAGCGCCACCACCGCGCCCATGCCGAC
>CAXSEG010000034.1:0-21944 GCA_964235545.1 uncultured Acetobacteraceae bacterium | reverse complement strand
ACCAGGTCCATCGCCCCGCCCATGCCCTTGACCATCTTGCCCGGGATCATCCAGTTCGCCAGGTCGCCGTTCTCCGCCACCTGCAGCGCCCCCAGGATCGACAGCTGGATGTGGCCACCCCGGACCATCCCGAAGGACTGGGCGCTGTCGAAGAACGACGTGCTCGGCAGCGTCGTCACCGTCTGCTTGCCGGCGTTGATCAGGTCGGCATCCTCCTCGCCCTCGAACGGGAACGGGCCCATGCCCATCATGCCGTTCTCGCTGTGCAGCAGGACCTCGATCCCGTCGGGGATGTGGTTGGCCACCAGCGTCGGGATGCCGATGCCGAGGTTGACGTAGAAGCCGTCCTCCAGCTCGCGGGCGGCGCGGGCGGCCATTTCGTCGCGGGTCCATGCCATGATCGTGTCTTCCCTTCAGGCGGCGCGTTTGCGGGTGGTGCGCTGCTCGATGCGCTTGGCCAAGCCCAGCACCTCCACCATGCGCTGCACGAAGATGCCCGGCGTCACGATGTGGTCCGCGTCCAGCTCGCCCGCGCCCACCATGTGCTCCACCTGCGCCACTGTCACCCTCCCGGCGGTCGCCATCACCGGGTTGAAGTTGCGCGCAGTCATCCGGTAGACGAGGTTGCCCTCCGGATCGGCCTTCCAGGCGTGCACGAGGGCCAGGTCCGCCACCAGCCCCGTCTCCATCACGTAGTGGCGCCCGTCGAAGGTCTTCACCTCCTTGCCTTCGGCGATCTGCGTGCCGGCGCCGGTCGCGGTGTAGAAGGCGGGGATGCCCGCGCCGCCCGCCCGGATCCGCTCCGCCAGGGTGCCCTGCGGATTGAACTCGATCTCCAGCTCGCCCGCCAGGTATTGCCGGGCGAACGTCGCGTTCTCGCCGACATAGGAGCTGATCATCTTGCGGATCTGGCGCGTCACCAACAGCAGCCCCAACCCGGCATCGTCCACCCCGGCATTGTTGGAGATCACCGTCAGGTCCTTCACCCCCGAGTCGCGGATCGCCTCGATCAGCACCGACGGGATACCGCACAGCCCGAACCCGCCCGACATGATCGTCATGCCGTCCCGCAACACCCCGGCCAGCGCCTCGCTTGCGCTGGCATGCAGCTTGTTCACCGCCATTCCCGCCGTCTCCCCTACTTGGCACAGGCTGCCATCCCCGGCCGGCTAGGGCAATCTGCCGCAGCCCGCTTACGTTGAGACGGCAACGGATAGGAAGGTGTCGCCCGCCATGAAGATCATCGTCCTCGGCGCCGGCGTCGTCGGCACCACCACGGCCTACTACCTGCACCAAGCCGGGCACGAGGTGACCGTGCTCGACCGACAGCCGGCCGCAGGGATGGAGACCAGCTTCGCCAATGCCGGCCAGGTCTCCCCCGGCTACTCCGCCCCCTGGGCCGGACCCGGCGTGCCGCTGAAGGCGATCCGCTGGATGATGATGACCCACCGCCCCCTGGTCATCCGCCCCCTGATCGACCCATTCATGTGGCGCTGGATGGCGCTGATGCTGCGCAACTGCACCGAAGCCGCCTACCACCTGAACAAGGCCCGCATGGTCCGGCTGGCGGAATACTCCCGCGACTGCCTGATGGCCCTCCGCCGCGACACCGCCCTGCGCTACGACGACCGCCAGCGTGGCACCCTGCAGCTGTTCCGCACCCAGAAGCAGATGGACCACGTGGCCGAGGACACCAGCGTGCTGGACGAGGGCGGCGTGCCCTACGAAGTGCTGGACCACGCCGGCTGCCTCGCCGCCGAACCCGCTTTGGCCCATGCCAATGGCCGCATCCTCGGCGGCCTGCGCCTGCCCGGCGACGAAACCGGGGACGCCCACCAGTTCACCCAGCGCCTCGCCGCCCACGCCGCCTCGCTCGGCGTCACCTTCCGCTACGGCCTCACCATCGCGCAGCTGGACCACGAGGCCGGCCGCATCACCGCCGTGGTCGCCGAGGGCGGCGAGCGCATCACCGCCGACGCCTACGTGGTCGCCTTCGGCAGCTTCTCCCGCCGCCTCCTCGCCCCGCTCGGCATCGATGTGCCGGTCTACCCGGTGAAAGGCTACTCGATCACCGTCCCAATCGAGGACGAAGCCGCCGCGCCCGTCTCCACGGTGATGGACGAGACCTACAAGGTCGCCATCACCCGCCTCGGCGACCGCATCCGCGTCGGCGGCACCGCAGAGCTCGCCGGCTTCAGCGCCATCCTCTCCGAACCCCGCCGCGCCACCCTGGCCTACTCCGTGAATGACCTGTTCCCCCGCGGCGGCGACATCAAAAAAGCCAGCTTCTGGACCGGCCTCCGCCCGATGACCCCGGATGGCACCCCTATCATCGGCCCCACCCGCTATGACAATCTCTGGTTGAACACCGGCCACGGCACCCTCGGCTGGACCATGTCCTGCGGCTCCGCCCGCGTGCTGGCCGACCTGGTCAGCCACCGCCCGCCCGAAATCGAGGCCGAAGACCTGGCCTTCAGCCGCTATGGCTGACCACCAATCGCCCACGCCAGCCGACTCTCGTTGTGGTGGGATGCGCTTTGGCATCCCCCCACAACGCGCGAACATGGTGTGCCAGAGCGCACCCCACCACAGCATCACAGTCACGGCAGGCGGCGGCCAAGCACAAAAACCCGAGCGCGAGCCCGGCCGTATTCAATTTGAGCATCTGCCAACCTCCGGTGTGATGAACCGCCACGGCCTCAGGCGGCTCGGGCCAACGCCAACTCGTCGAGGCTTTCGTGCAGCGCCTCGTCCAAGATCGCGGCCGCACGGTCGATCTCGTCATGCGATACCGTGAGCGGCGGGGCGATGCGCCAGACCGAGCCGCGCTCCGGCCGGCGCCGGATATTCATGCTCAGCCCCTTCTCGAAGCATTTCCTCGTCGTGCGGGCCCCCAGTTCGTGATTCGGCGCGCGGGATTCGCGGTCCTTCACCAATTCGACGCCCAGCAGGAGTCCTTCCCCGCGCACGTCGCCAATGGCCTCGTAGCGCTGTTGAAGGTCCATCATGCGGGCGCGCAGATAGCCGCCCATCACCTGCGAGCGTTCGACCAGCTTCTCCTCCTCGATCACCCGCAGCACGGCCAGGCCGACCTCGCCCAGCAAGGGGTCGGAGACATGGCTGGTATAGTACGTGAACCCCTTGCCGTGGATGTCGGCCTCGATGGCCGGCGTGGTGATGGTTCCCGCCATGGGCAGTCCGCCGCCGAGCGTCTTGGAGACGGCGATGATGTCCGGGACGACGCCGAAGAACTCGGAGCCGGTGCGGTGGCCGATGCGCCCGAACGCGGTCTGCGCCTCGTCGAAGATGAGCAGCATGCCGCGGTCGTCAGCAGCTTTGCGCAGCGCCTGCATGTAGGCCTTGGGCGGAACGAGGACGCCGCCGGCGCTGATGATCGGCTCGATGATGATCGCGGCCGGCTTCCCGGAGGACTGCATGTCGAACATCTTGAGGCCGAGCTCAAGGCAGGCGAGCGCCGACTCCTCCTCCGTCGCAGCCTTGATGTAAGGCCGGTAGGCGTTCGGCTCTGGCATCACGAAGGTGCCGGGCGCGGGCACGCCGTAGTTCTTGCGGTCGCTCGCGAACGAAACGCCGCTCGCGGCGCCCGTGACGCCGTGCCAGGAACCGCCGACGGCCAGCACCTCGTACCCGCCGGTATGCATCTTCGCCATCCGCAGAGCCACCTCGTTGCTCTCCGAGCCGGTGTTGACGAAGATCGACTTCGTCAGCCCGGGCGGCATCCAGTCCCGGCCGACCGTCCGCGCCAACTCCGCCACCACCTCGGGGATCATCCCGCTGAACATGTGGAACGCCTTGCGGCCGGCCTCGGCCACGGCCCCGACGATGGCCGGGTGGTTGTGCCCGATGGTGGCGCACATCTGGCCCGAGGTGAAATCGAGGATCTCGCGCCCGGTGTCGTCCTTCACGATCGTGCCCTTCGCAGACACGAACAGGTTCGGGAACGCATCGCCGCCGTAGCGGACCATGTATTCCTTGGCGGCGTCGCGCAGCGTGGTGTCCATCATGGGCTCCTGGTGGGGGATTACGGGGCTACGGCACGGTCTCGCGTCAGGAGGCCGGCACGGCGGCAGGCGGCCTCGTGGTGTATTGCCTGACGTACTCTTCGAGGACGCCGAGCGCGCCGAGTAGATGCTTCTGCACGAAGAACCCGGCCGCGGTCGGATCCCGGCGCGCGACGGCATCCAGGATCTCGTGGTGCTCCTTGATGCTCTGCGCCAGGCGGCCGGGAACGCCGTAGAGGATGCTGCCGGGGAAGCTCAGCCAGACCTGGTCGATGAGGTCGAGCAGGATGGGGTTGTCCGCCGCGGCGTAGAGGGTCCGCCGGAACTCCAGATCGGCTCGGGCAGCCTCCGCTGGATCGCCCGCACGCCTGGCGGCTTCCATGCGCCGCAATTGCCGTTTCATTGCGGCAAGGTGCGGCTCGGGTAGCCTGGCTGTGCCAAGCTGGGCTGCCTCAGTCTCCAGCAGGCAGCGCACGCGGTAGATGTTCTGCAGCCGTGGCAAGTCCAGGTCTGCTACCCGCACGCTATGGTGGCTCTCCTGCACCAGCACGCCCCGGGCAAGCAGCTCCAAGACGGCCTCCCGCACCGGCGTCGACCCCAGGCCGAAATCCGTCATCAACTGCGTCTGGCTAAGTTGCTGGCCAGGCGCATAGCGGCCAGACTGGATTGCGTCGCGCAAGGTGCCAATCGCCAGCTCCCGTTTGGTACGGAAGCCTCCGGCAGGGAGGGTCGGTTTCAATAAGTTCTACATTTTGCAAAATGCATTGTTTGGTGGCGGACAATGCAACGGCTTCGTGACGAACGGCGAGAGCCACTCCCCAACCCGCCCCCATCGCGTATGATGCAACCGTCATCGCTCGAAGGATTGCCCGTGGTCTCCAAGCTGGTCGCATGCCTCCTCGCAACCACCGCTCTCGCCGGCGTAGCGCACGCTGCGGACCCGGCGCCGGTCCGGATCACCGTCCTCGCGGACCTCAGCGACGATCTCTACAACGCCCGCGCCGGCAGCGGCGGGGTGGACGCGACACGCATGGCCGTCGCCGATTTCGGCGGCTCCGTGCTCGGCCGGCCCATCGTGGTGGACGCGCTCAACGATCATAACAAGGCCGCCGAGGCGCCCGGCCTCGCCACCCAGGCCTACGATGCCGGGGCCGACTTGCTGATGGACGTGCAGAACTCGCCGATCGCCGCCGCCGTGTCGAAGGTGGCCACCGAGCGGCACAAGCTCGCCATCACCACCGGGGCTGCCAATCCCAGCCTGACCCGGGCCGCGTGCAGCCGGTATTTCTATCAATACTCGTTCGACCTGCCGTCGATCGAGACGGCGACGGCGAACTACCTGGCGGCGATGCCCGGCAACAAGCGGTGGGCGGTCATCGCCGAGGATACCGGCTTCGGCCGCGGCAGCGTCGCGATCATGTCGCCGGTGATCGCTGGGCACGGCGGCGAGGTGGTGAAATCCATCACCGTTCCGTCCAACAGCACAGATTTCACCGCTGCCATCGCCGAAATCCGGGCGGCCAACCCCGACGTAGTCGCCGTGTTCGATGACGCTGCAAAGGGGGATGCCGGCATCACCGCCGTCAACGCGGCCGGGCTGAAGGCGACCACCACGACCTCGCTGCTCTACCTGTCGGACGTGGACCGGGTGAAGGACGGCTATGCCGGCGTCATCGCCGCCGAGGCCTGGTACTGGAACCTGGACCCCGCCGCCCGCGCCTGGTCGGACCGGTTCGCCGCCAGCCATGATGGCCTCCGCCCGACCGCAGCACAGGCCGCCGACTACTCCGCCACCACCCAGTGGCTGACCGCCGTCCGCACCGCCGGGACCACCGACGCGGACGCCGTGGTCCACGTGCTGGACGGCCACAGCTTCGACGACATGTTCGCCCATGGCGGCCAGTTCCGCGCCAGCGACCACATGGTGATGCACGACCTGATCATCGTCCGCGTCAAGCCGTCCGCACAGCTCGAGGCACCGCATGCCTGGTACGAGGTGCTCGCCACCGTGCCGGCCGCGACCGCCTTCCCGGCCGGCACGGAGTGCAAGCTGCAGCAGTAGTCATACCAGGACGCACCCGGCCTCCCGCAGGAACGCCAGCAAAGGCAGCAGCGGCAGGCCCAGCACCGCCGCTTGCTCCCCCTCCACCCGCTCGAACAACTGCACGCCGCGCCCCTCAAACCGGTAGGCACCGACGCAACCCAACAGGGCATCGCCCTCCGCGTCCAGGTAGGCTTCGAGGAACGCGTCGGAGAACACCCGCATCGTCAGCGCAGGACGGGCCACGTGCCACCACACGCGCACCCCGCTTCGCCAGCACGTCACCGCTGTCACCAGCTCGTGCGTTCGTCCCCGCAGCTGCAGCAGGTGGGTTCGCGCCATGGCCACGTCGGCCGGCTTGTCGAACCATTCGCCGTCGCAGACCAGGATCTGGTCCGCCCCGATTACCAGCGCGCCCGGATCAGGAATGCTTGCCGCCTTCGCGTCCGCCAGGGCCAGCGCCGTCTCCTCGGCAGTCTCCCCCTCGGCGCGCATCGCGGCCTTGATCACGCCCTCCTCCACGGCGGGCGCCGCCCCCGCGACCGCCAGCCCCGCCCCGGCCAGCAGCGCCCGCCGGGCAGCGGATCCGCTGGCCAGCAGTAGCGTCACGCCGGGGTGGCGCCGTGCTTCTGCCGGTTGTGCCACGCCTCCATCAACTGCAACACCGTCGCCGCCGTCTCCTCGATCGAACGCCGGGTCACGTCGATCACCGGCCAGCCGCGGCGGTTGCAGATGCGCCGCGCCCACAACAGTTCGTCCTTCACCGTGTCCGCGTCCACGTATTCGTTGGTGTCCTGCCGGATCGGCCCACCATGCGCGATCATGCGCAACCGGTGCCGCCGGATCTCGATCAGCGCCTGCGGGTCCAGCGTCAGCCCGATCACCGGGCAGCGCGGCTCGGCCAGGCCCGGCGGGTCCGGCAGGCCCGGCACCAGCGGCACGTTGGCCGCCTTCACCCCGCGGTTGGCCAGGTAGAACGACGTCGGCGTCTTGGAGGAGCGGGACACGCCGACCAGGATCACGTCCGCCTCTGCGATGCCCACCTGCGATTGCCCGTCATCATGCGCGAGCACGAAATGCATGGCGTCGATGCGGCGGAAGTAATCCGCGTCCAGCACATATTGCCGCCCGGGGCGGGAGGCGGCCTGTTCGCCGATCTGCTCTTGCAACATGCCGATCACCGGGTCCAGCACGTTCACCACCGGCAGCTCCAGCCGGTTGCAGATGCGCGCCAACTCCTCCCGCAGCCCCGTGTCCAACAGGGTGGAGAGCACCGGGCCGGGCTCGGCCTCGATCCCCTCCAGCACCCGGTGCAGCTGGAACCGCGTTCGGACCAGGCTCCAGCGATGGTACACGATGGAGATCCGCTCGAACTGCGAGACGGTGGCGCGCGCAATGGAGTTGAGCGTCTCGCCGGTGGCGTCCGAGACGAGGTGCAGGTTCAACCGTTCGGTCGGCATGGTTTGCGTGTAACCCGGGGATAAGTCGCGGTCACCAAAGGGCACCGGCCCCGCCTCCCTGGCGAGGGGGGAAAACGTGTACGGGCTCGTCCTCACGGGACTGTTACCAACGCAGGCCATGCCTAACTGGAACAAGCCGGAGAGCGTGGCCGTCGCCAAAGGGTTAGATGGCCATGCTGCTGTGGATATCTCACGCCCTTCCAAGGGGAGAGCCTTAACCCCCATCATTCACAGGCCCATCTCACTTCCGCTCTCTATCTAAGAGTCTTCTTTCTATTATAGAGGAAGGTGTGACCCCCTCCCTGCTCCGCGCGCTCTCCGGCGAAGCCATCTGGCCCCCTCCCGTCTGGCTGATGCGCCAAGCCGGCCGCTACCTGCCCGAATACCGGGCGGTGCGGGCCCAGGCCGGCGGCTTCATCGACCTCTGCATGAATCCCGCCCTGGCGACCGAGGTGACGCTGCAGCCGATCCGCCGCTTCGGCTTCGACGCGTCCATCCTGTTCAGCGATATCCTGATGCTGCCCTACGCGCTGGGCCAATCCCTGCGCTACGCCGAGGGCGAAGGGCCCCTCCTGGCCCCGATCCACGACGCCGCCGGGTTCGCCGCGCTGCAGCCCGGCCAGGTGATCGAACGGCTGGCCCCCGTGCTGGAGGCGGTCGGCCGCATCCGCGCCGGGCTCCCGCCGGAGGTCGCCCTGATCGGGTTCGCCGGCAGCCCCTGGACGGTGGCGTGCTACATGGTCGAAGGCCATGGCTCGAAGGAGTTCGCCTCCGTCCGCGGCCTCGCCTACCGCGACCCGGCGCTGTTTGGCGCGCTGATGGACCTACTGGTGGAACAAACCGCCGCCTACCTGGCGCGCCAGGCCGATGCCGGGGCGGACGTGGTGATGCTGTTCGACTCCTGGGCCGGCGTGCTCACCGCCGCCCAGTTCCGCCGCTACGTGATCGCCCCCACCAAGCGCATCGTGGCGACCCTCCGGCAAACGCATCCGGGCCTGCCGGTGATCGGCTTCCCTCGGCTGGCTGGCTCGCTTCTGGCCGAATATGCCGAGCAGACCGGCGTGCAGGCCGTCGGCGTGGACACCGGCGCTTGCCCCGTGCTCGCGGCTGCCGCCGTCCCCGCCCACATCGCCGTCCAAGGCAACCTGGACCCGCTCGCCCTCGTCGCCGGCGGCGAGCACTTGGCCTCCGGCATCGCCACCGTGCTCGACGCCTGGCGTGGCCGCCCCGCCATCTTCAACCTCGGCCACGGTATCGTGCCGCAAACGCCGCCGGAGCACGTCACCGCCTTGATGGAGGCCGTCCGCTGTGCTTGACGCCGCCGGATCACTGTCCACGTCGGACGGCATGCCACGAACCCGCCTCGCCGTCGTGCTGTTCAACCTGGGCGGCCCGGATACGCCCGCGGCGGTGCGCCCGTTCCTGGTCAACCTGTTCCGCGACCCGGCCATCCTGCGCGTGCCGTTCTTCGTCCGGCCCTTGCTGGCCCGCATCATCGCCTATGCCCGCACCAAGCCGGCCACCGCCAACTACCAGATCCTCGGCGGCGGCTCCCCCTTGCTGCGCCTGACGCAGGACCAAGCCCGCGCGCTCGAGGCGGAGCTGCCGGAGTTTGACGTGCGCTGCTTCGTGGCCATGCGGTACTGGCACCCGTTCAGTGACGCCGTGGCGCGTGACGTGCGCGCCTGGGGCCCGGACGAGGTGCTGCTGCTGCCGCTCTATCCGCAATACTCCACTACCACGACCGGCTCGTCGCTGAGCGCTTGGCGCGAGGCCGCCGCCAAGGCGGACCTGGTGACCCCCGTGACGACGCTGTGCTGCTACCACGCCGATCCCGGCTACGTCTCCGCCACCGCAGACGGCGTGCGTCGCGCCTACGACAAGGCACTGGCCGAGCTGGGTGGCAAGGTGCCGCTGCGCATCCTGTTCTCCGCCCACGGCCTGCCGGAGACGATCGTCAAGCAGGGCGATCCCTACCAGTTCCAGGTCGAGCGCACCGTCGCCGCCACGGTCCGCGCCTTGGCCATCCCGGGGCTGGACTGGTCCGTCTGCTATCAGTCGCGCGCCACGCCGCAGAAATGGCTGGAGCCGAGCACCGAGCAGGCGATCGACAAGGCCGCCGAGGACAAGACCGCCGTGCTGGTCGTCCCGATCGCCTTCGTGTCCGAGCATTCCGAGACGCTGGTGGAACTTGATGTCGAATACCGCGAGTTCGCCGAGCACAAGGGCGTCCCCGGGTACTTCCGCGCCCCCGCCCAGAACTCGGACACGGCGTTCATCCAGAGCCTGGCGGATCTGGTGCGCGGCAGCCGTGCGCGCGGCCCCGGCCTGTGCAGCTGGGCCGGCGGACGCACCTGCCCCGCCCAGCACCGCGACTGCCCGCACGCCCGCGCCGGCCATCCAGCCCCCACCACCGTCGCCGTGCCCGCCCGCGAGTTCGCGGAATGACGCCGGAGCCGTTGCGGTTGGTGATCTTCGACTGCGATGGCGTGCTGGTGGACAGTGAAGGCCCCTCCAACCGCCTGGTGGCGGCGGAGGTCAGTGCCCTCGGCCTGCCCATGACCCTGGAGGAGAGCATGGTGGCCTTCGTCGGGCGCCGCCTGTCGGACATCCCGCCGATCATCGAGCCGCGCCTCGGCCACCCCGTGCCGCCCGGCTGGGTCGGGCAGCTGCGCGACAAGCTGTTGGCGACCCTGGCCGAGGTCGCCGCCATGCCCGGCGCGCACGAGGCCTTGCGCGCCACCACCGCACTCGGACTACCGTATCGCATCGCCTCCAACTCGTCGCATGAGGAGATGGCCGTGAAGTTTGAGCGGGTGGCCATGGTGGACCTGGTGCACGGCCGCACCCACAGCGCGCGGGACGTCCGGGCCGGCAAGCCCGCGCCCGACCTGTTCCTGCACGCCGCCGCGGCCGAAGGCGTGCTCCCCGCCGCATGCCTGGTCATCGAGGACAGCGTGCCCGGCGCCCAGGCCGCCCGCGCCGCCGGCATGGCCTGCGTCGGCCTCGCCCCCCATGGCGAGGATGCCGCCCTGCGCGCCGCCGGCGCCGTGTTGATCCGCTCCTTCGACGAGCTGCCCGCTATTCTGCGTCAAGCCCAAGGCGGGTCCGTGTGAAGCTGGTCCGCTTTCCCGATGGTGCCACCGTCCCGCTACTCGGCCAGGGCACCTGGCACCTGGGCGAGGGCAATGACCCGCCCGCTATCGAGGCGGACGCGCTGCGCCTGGGCCTCGACCTCGGCATGACGCTGATCGACACCGCCGAGATGTATGGCGACGGCGGCTCCGAACGCGTGGTGGGCAAGGCCATCGCCGGCCGGCGGGACGAGGTGTTCCTGGTCAGCAAGGTCTACCCGCAGAACGCCAACCGCCGCCTGCTGGAGCGCAGCTGCGACAACAGCCTGGGCCGCCTCGGCACCGACCGGATCGACCTCTATCTGCTGCACTGGCGCGGCAGCACGCCCCTGGCCGAGACGGTCGAGGTGTTCGAGCGCCTTCGTGCCGCCGGCAAGATCCTGCGCTGGGGCGTGTCCAACTTCGACGTGGAGGACATGGAGGAGCTGGGCGGCGCCGCCGTCGCCACCGACCAGGTGCTCTACAACCCCGAGGCGCGCGGGATCGAGTTCAACCTGCTGCCCTGGTGCACCCGGCACCAGGTCCCGCTGATGGCCTACTCGCCGCTCGGCCAGGCAGGTGCGCTGCTGGCTGACCCGGCGATCAAGGCGGTCGCGGCCAAGTACGGGGTCACGCCGGCCCAGGTCGCCATCGCCTGGTCGCTGCGGCTGCCCGGGCTCATCAGCATCCCGAAATCCTCCGACCAGGCGCATGTCCGCGACAACGCTGCTGCGGCCGGGCTGGCACTGGATGCGGCGGACCTGGCGGCGATCGACAAGGTGTATCCGCCGCCGAAGCGCCGTCAGCCGCTCGAAATGCTGTGACGGCGGCGGCCGTGGCGCTGCCCGTGCTGGGCGGCGTGGCTACGATCGTGTTCGGTCTGGCCCTGGCGGCACCCTTCCTCCCCAGCCGCGTCATGGCCCCCGCGCTAGCCGCCTGCTGCTCCGTGGTGATCCTAGCGGCCCTCGCCGCATCGCTGGCCGGCGGGTCGGCGGTGCTTGCCATCCCCGTCGGGTTGGGGCTGCTGCCGGGCCTGCTGGCGCTCGATCCGCTCGGCGCCTGGTTCCTGCTGGCACTCGGCATGGCGGGGCTGGCCGCAGCGCGCCCCAGTGGACGGAGTCTGCCGCTGCTGCTCGGCACGTCGATGCTGGTCCTGCTTGCGGGGAATACCGGGATTGCCGTGCTCGGCCTGGCCGGGTTCGCCGCGGTTTGCGGCGTGCGCGGTGCCGGGCTGGCGGGCGTGCTGCTGGCCGCCCTCGCGCTGGCGGTGCTGTCGCCCGACGCCGGCAGTAGCTTTGCCGCCATCCGGGTAGCACCCCCCGAGGGGATACGCGCTGGTTCGGTGCTCGCCCTGTTGCTGGCAGGCGTTGTGCTGGTGGCGCTGACGGGCCCGTTCCGCCACTTGGCGTCCGGAGCGGCACCCGGCCTCGCCGCGCCGCTCATGGTGCTGTTGGCCGGCGTGGGCGGCTACCTGCTGTGCCGCGTGACGCTCGATCTGTGCGGTCCGGTGATTCCTGGCTGGTGGGGCGTGCCCGCCCTGCTGGCCGGGTCCGCTGCCGCCTGTGCCGGCGCGGCATTCGCCCTGCGCGCCGCCTCGCTCCCGGCGGTGCTGGCCGGGCTCGCTCTGGGCCAGGCCGGCTGGATCATGGCCGGCATCGGGTTGGTGGCGGTCGCGCGGTCCGCCGACCTGGTGCCGGTCGCCACCCTCGCCGGCGGCGGCACCTTGCTGCAGATGCTTGCCCTTGCCGTGTCCTGCAGCTTGGCCGCCATTGCCACCGGGGCCGCTGCCCGCGGCGCCGGCAGTCTGGCGCTGGATCGGCTGGGCGGCCTGGCCGCCCGCATGCCCGTGACGGCGGCGGCGATGCTGGTCGCCCTGGCTAGCCTGGCTTTGCTGCCCCCCGGCGCCGGCTTCGCAGGTGCCTGGATGCTGCTGCAGGCCGCCTTCGCCGCGACCCGCATCGGCAGCCTGGCGCTGCATTTCGTGGTGGCGGTGGCGGTGCTGGGCCTGGCCGCGTCTACCGGCCTGGCGCTGGCCGCGGTGGTGCGGGCCGGTGGCCTCGCCATGCTGGGCCGGCCGCGCACGCCCCGCGCGGCGGCGGCGGATGAGGTGGCTGTGCTCGATCAGGCGGTCATGGTCGCCCTGTCCGCCCTTTGCCTGCTGCTGGGACTGGTTCCCGGCTTGGCCGTGCGTCTGGCGACCCCGGCCCAGCAATGGCTCACCCGCGCCCTCCCCGTCGGCCAGGCAGGCTGGGCTGGCTTACAGACGCAGCTTGCCGTTCCGGGCTATCTCCCCCTGGTCGTCGCCCTGCTCGGGCTGGCCGGGTTCGCCGCTCTGGTGCTCCTGGCCCGGCGCCTGCCAGGCACCCAGCTCGTCCTGGCATGGGAGGACGGGTTCGCGCCGCCACCGCCCTGGCTGCCCTTCGGTGACCCGGCGACGCAGGCCACCGCCGGATTGCTGGCGGGCCTGATACCGCCCATCGCGCTCCGCCGTCCGAAGCTGCCACGCCTGCAGGGCTGGCCGGCCGCGGAGTGGCCACGCGTGCAGCCGCAAGCCGCGTTGCTGGCCGCCACCGTGGCGCTGATCCTGGCCGTGATCCTGCTCGGGCCGCCATGACGGCGAGCGGCGCCCTCGCCCTGCTGCTGCACGTCCCGCTGATGGCCGCCGCCGCCCTGCTGGCCGCGGGTTTGTCACCCTGGGCCGCCGCCCGGCTCGAAGGCCGTGCCGGGCCGTCGCCGCTTCAACCCTGGCATGATTGGCGCGCCCAGCTGCGCAAGCCCCCCGTGCGGCCGGAGGGCGCGTCCCGGCTGTTCGCCGCCGCCCCGCTGGTCTGCCTGGCCACCACTGCTGTCGCCGCCCTGCTGGTGCCAAGTTTCAGCCTGGGCATGGCGACCGCCCCCGCCGCCGACCTGGTCGTGGTCACGGGCCTCCTGGCGCTGTCCCGCTGCCTGCTCGCCCTGGCGGCACTGGATGCGGGTTCGGCTCCCGGCGCGCTGGCCGCCCTCGGCAGCCTCCGCACCGGTCTGGTGGCGGAGCCCGCCCTGCTCCCGCTCGCGTTGACCCTGGCCGTGCTCACCGGCAGCACGAACCTGTCGGTGGCCGGGTCGGCCCTGGGCGAAACCGCGTTACCGGCGCTGCCCTTGCTGGTCGTGTTGTGCGGGCTCGCCGGCATTGCCACGCTGGATGGGCCGGGTGATTTGCCCGCCTTCGCCGGGTGGCAACGCGTGGCCGCCGAGGCGTCGGTCGCGCTGCGCCGGGTCGTCTGGCTGTCGCTCCTCGCCGGCCTGGCGCTGCCGGCCAGCCTTGCAGCCCCCGGGCTGGACGTCGCCGCCTGGATCCTGGCGATCCTGGCATGGTCGCTCAAGCTGGCCGTGCTCACCGCCGGCTGTGCTGCCGCCGCCAGCCTCGCCGAGCGGGAAGCCGGCACGATCGGGATCAGCCTCCTGCTCGTGGTGGCGGGGCTGCTGTTCCTGCTGACGGGCGGCGACCTGGCATGATCGCGCTACCCGGCCAGGCCGCCCTGTTGCTCGCCTTCGCCCTGCTGCTGGCCGGCCGGTTCCATGCAGTGTCCCAGGCTTGGTCCTGGATCTACGTCGCCCAATGCGCGGCCATCGCCCTGTCGGCGGTCGCTGCATCCATCCACGCCGGCGACCCTTCCGCCGCGGCGGCGGTGCCGGTGCTGCTGATCCAGGCCGCCCTGGTGCAGCGCCTGCTGCGCGGATGCGTGTGGCGGGCCCCCAATCCCATCCTAGCGATGGGCGGCGGCCTACTGCTCGCCGCCCTGGCCCTCGCGGCACCGTTGCCGGAGGGGTTCGGCACCGCCCTGGCCATCGTGCTGCTGGGATTGTTGGCGGCGGCCCTCATGGTGGAGTCGGGGCTCGCCCTCCTCCTGGCGCTGAACGGGGCCGCGGCGGCAGCCTGCCTTTTGCCGAATGGCTGGCTGCCGGCCCTCGTGCTGGCCGGGACCAGCGCCATCGTGGCCGGCGGGGGCATCCCCCGGCTGGATGCATTGCGGTGATCGCCGCCTGCGTCGCCATCCCGCTGCTGCTCGCCCTGGCCGCGCGCTGGTTGCCGCACCCCCACCCCGCCCTCGCCCCCGCCTGTGCCGGCCTCACGCTCGCGGCCTGCCTCAGCCTGCCCTGGACCGGGTCGGCCCTCGGCGCCTGGCTGGTGCCGGACCCGCTCGGCATCCACGTGGCCGCCCTGGCCTGCTTCGCCTGGCTCGCCGCCTGCCTGCTGGAGCCGGGCATCGACCCCCTCGCCGCCCTGGTCACAGGGTGCCTGACCCTCGCTCTGCTGACGGACCGGCCGGAGCTGACGGTGCTGGCTGCCGGCGTGGCCGTGCTTGCCCCCGTGCTCGGCGCCCGGCTGCCCGGCGTGCTGCTGGCTGGCCCATTGCTTGCCGGGGCGGTGCCGGGCCTGGCCCTCTCGGTGTTCGGCACTGCGCTGCTGCAAAGCCTGGCACCTGGTGGCTGGAGTACGCTGGCCGAGGCCGCCCAACAGGCCCCGGGCGCCGCGCTGGGCATCGCCGCGGTGCTGATCCTGCTCGGCCTCGGGTGCTGCTGCCTGCTGATCCCTGCGGCGGCGGCACTGCGTGGGGTGGCCTTGCCCCCGGACCTGGCCGTGCTGGCCGGACCGTTGGCTGGGGTATGGCTGGTGGTGGCGCTGCGCCTGCGCGGCGTGCTGGACGGCAACGTCCATGCAATGGCACCCGGCGGCATGCTGACCGGGGCCGGCCTCGTCCTGATCGCGGTGGGGCTATTCTGTGTCCGGCGCGGTGCAGCGCGGCTGCCGGCTGGCGCCACGCTGGCGATGGCGGGTGCGGCCGCGTTCGGTGTCGGCCTCGGTGGCGAGGCGGGCACGGCGGCGGGGCTGCTGCACCTCACCCTCGGCTGCCTGGCACTGGCCGCTTCGGCCGGCGGGGGTTGGGCCGAGGTGGTCGGCCTGGCGGCATTGGCCGGGTTGCCGCCCTTGGGCGTGTTCGCCTCGGCCTACGGGCTGTTCGCGGCGTCGCTGGCCAGCAGCGCCGCACTGGCTGCCGTCTTCGCGGTGCTGACGCTGGCGCTGGCCATCACCGCCTTCCATCGCCTGCCCCTGGCACACGGCCGGTCCGCCCCGATCGGCTGGGTCGGCCTGGCGCTCACCCTCGGCGCCGGCTGGGCGCTGCCGCAAGCCGCCGTGTCCTGGCTGCTGGGCATCGCCGCGGCCTCCCGGTGAGCACCGCCGCCATCATCCGCGCCGCCGCCACCATCCCGTGCCGCCCTTGGGTGCGTTATTCCCTCACGGCCGCCGAGTGGGCTGCGCTCGCGCCCGACGATGTGCGGCTGGCGGCGCTGTGGGCCGACACGGCGGCGGTCTACGCGCTGTTCCTGGACCCGGCGGGCGAACCGCTGCTCGCCTCCATCGCGGCGCAGGACGGGCGTTATGCCGCCCTCTCCCCCCGTTTCCCCGCAGCGGCGCTGCTGGAGCGGATGGTGCACGATCTGTGGGGCCACGCGGCCGAGGGCGCGGCCGATCCGCGACCTTGGCTCGACCACGGCCAATGGGGCTTCACCCGCCCGCTCGCACCGCGCCACGGCCCGCCCACCACGGCCGCCGAACCGGTGTTCCGCCCCGTGCCGGAAGGGCTGATGCAATGGCCGCTCGGCCCCGTCACCGGCACGCTCGACGAGCCCGCGCATCTGCGCATCGCCACCGACGGCCTCGTGGCGCACTCGGTCGAGGCGCGGCTCGGCTACGCGCATAAGGGCGTGCTCGTCCTGGTCCGCGGCAAGACCGCCCGCGCCGCCGCCCGCTTCGCCGCCCGGCTGTCGGCGGACGCCACCGTCGCCCACGCGCTCGCCTTCGCCCGGGCCGCGGAGGCAGCCCTCGGGGTGGAGGCGCCACCGCGGGCCACCCTGCTGCGCGGCGCGATGGCGGAGCTGGAGCGCATCGCCACCCATTTGGCAGATCTGGCGCGCGCCTGCCCCGGTGTTGCCCGGCTGGCCTGGCACCGGGAGCACGTGCTGCGCGCCACGGCGGCGGCGTTCGGCCATCGCATGATGATGGATTGCGTCGTGCCCGGCGGCCTCGCGTCCGACATCGCGGGCGGGGGTCCGGCCGCCATCCTCACCTGCCTCGACGCCGTGCAGGCCGACCTCCTTTTGCTGACCCGGCAGGCGGCGCGGACTGGCGAGGGCGTCGGCCGCATCCCGGAGGCGGCCTTGCTGGCCTATGCGCCGGCCGGAACCGTCGGCCGGTCCGCCGGACTGGCCGACGATGCGCGGGCCGTGCCGGGCTACCCGCCCTATGCCGGCCATGTCGCCCTGACGCTGCCGGGCGGGGATACCTCGGGCCGGTTGCAACTGCGCCTGGCCGAGATCGGCGCCAGCATCGCGCTGCTGCAGGGATGGCTGGCCGATTTGCCCCCCGGCCCGGTCGGCCAGGCGCTGCCGGTGGCCAGCGGCGAGGGCCTGGCCGTGGTGGAGTCCCCCCGCGGCCCGGTCTGGCACTGGCTCCGGCTGGATGGCGGCACCATCGGCAGCGCCTTCTTTGCCGACCCGAGCTGGCTGCTCTGGCCGGTGCAGGAGGCCGCGAGTGTGGGTGCCGACCTGCCGGCGCTGCGCTTGATCGACGCCTCCTTCGCTTGCGCCCGCTCCGGGATCGACCTGTGACGCCGCGCCCCGAAGCCGTGCCGCTGCCGCTACCTGCCCAGGTCGCGGCGCTCGCCGAGCGGCTGGACGCGACATCCCGCACCCGCCTCGGCCGCAGCCTTGCCCTGTTGCATGTCCCCACCGGCGGCTGCGGCGGCTGCGAGCGGGAGCTGGCGGCGCTAGAGGGCGTGGTGTTCGACCTGCGCCGCTTCGGCCTCCGCTTCGTGCGCACCCCCGCCGAAGCGGATGTGTTGCTCGCCACGGGGCCGCTGACCAACAACATGGTGGCTGCCCTCGCCCAGGCCCATGCTGGCATGGCGGACCCGAGATGGGTGGTGGCGCTCGGCGACTGTGCCATCGACGGCGGCGTATTCCGCGGCGGCTACGCCGTCCGCAACGGCATCGGCGGCACGCTCACGGTCGACCTCCTCATCCGCGGCTGCCCCTCGGCACCCAGCGAGATCCTGTCCGGCCTCCTTGCCCTCCTGGCGGCGAACGAACCGCTAAAGTAGGCACAGCTCCCGCAACTGCTGCGCGAGCGCATGCGGCATCTCCGCCTCCGCCGAACCCGCCGACAGATCCTCCGGCGCGTCCTCCGCCCTCAGATAGCGCCAGCCCTGGAACGCCTTCACCGGCCGGCCGCGCACCGTGACCAGCTCCGGGTCCAGCAGCAGCGCCGCGCAAGCGGTGCCGTCCTGCCGGACCGAGGGCTCGATGCCGACCAGCTTCTGCCGCAGCAGCATCGTGCCGCCGATCACCCAATACAGCGAACCGGCACCCACGATCTCCGCCGCCCGCCGCGGCATGTGCCGGGTCAGGTGGCGCAGCGGTGGGCGGGTCCTGACGTGCTCGGCCTGCCAGGCGCGCAGCTCCGACGGGTCAGCGACTCCGACGCAGAGTTTCATGATGTGCAGCATCGCCGACAGAGATGGCGGAGCGTTGGAGCCGCGGCAACCGTGGATTGACTCTCGTTGCGATCACGGCGATGTCCCGCCGCACGCAGGACTGCTCTGCGAATTTGGGGGTACGACATGAATGGTTTGAAGGCAGCCGCCGCTGCGGCTCTGGCCATCGGCGTGGGGATGAGCGCGGCTCACGCGCAGGGTTCAGGGTCGGCCACGCTCGACGCCATCAAGGCGCGCGGCATGTTGGTCTGCGGCGTGTCCACCGGCGTCGCCGGGTTCTCGTTGGCGGACAGCCAGGGCGTGATCCGCGGCATCGACGCGGACGATTGCCGGGGCGTCGCCGCGGCCATCCTGGGTGACGCCAACAAGGTGCGGTTCGTGCCGACCACCACGATCAACCGCTTCACCGCGCTGCAATCCGGCGAAATCGACCTCCTGGTCCGCGAGACCACGTGGACGCTTGGCCGCGAGGGCAGCCTGGGCCTCGAGTTCGCCGACGTGAACTACTACGACGGCACCGGCTTCCTGGTGAAGACTGCCGCTAACGTGAAATCCGTCAAGGAGCTGGACGGCGCCACCGTCTGCGTGCAGCCCGGCACCAGCACCGAGCTCGCGATCAACGACTATTTCCGCGTCAACAAGATCAAGTTCACGCCGGTCGAGATCCAGGACATCAACGAGATCCAGAACGCCTTCCTGTCCGGCCGCTGCGACAGCTACTCCACCGACAGCTCGGCGCTGGCCGGCTTCCGCTTCACCCAGGGCTCGAAGGCGACGGACCTGACGCTGCTGCCGGAGATCATCAGCAAGGAGCCGCTGGGCCCGATGGTCCGCAAGGGCGACGACAAGTTCTTCGACGTCGTGAAGTGGACCCACTTCGCGCAGCTGACCGCCGAGGAATACGGCATCACCAGCAAGAACATCGACACGTTCTCGACCAGCACCGACCCGTCGATCAAGCGGCTCCTCGGCTCCGAGGGCGACATGGGCAAGGCGCTCGCGATCGACAACAAGTGGGCATACAACGCGATCAAGCAGGTCGGCAATTTCGGTGAGGTCTGGGACCGCAACATCACCGTGCTCGGCGTCCCGCGCGGCATCAATGCTTTGTGGAACCAGGGCGGCCTGCAATACGCCCCGCCGATCCGCTAACGCCGCGTGACAACTCCCCCTCCCTCAAGGGAGGGGGCTGGGGGGAGGGATGGCCACGCGTGCCGCCCCATCCGGCGCACGACTTGCAAGGTGGTGATTGCAGCGTGCGTTGCTTCCCAAGTATGACAGCTATGCGCGGCCGTAGTGCGGCCACCGCCCCGAGGATTGAACTCCATGTCCGGTGCCACCGCCGACCCCCGCCTGCAACCGACTCGCAGCGCGCCGAAAGCGGCGATGCGAATCTCCTGGTCCGACCCGAAATTTCGCAACATCACCTGGCAGGTGCTGATCATCGGCGCACTGGTGGCGGCCGTGGCCTACCTGGTCCACAACATGAACGCCAACCTCGCGGCGCGGCACATCGCGACCGGGCTGGCCTTCCTGGGGCGCACTGCCGGCATTCCGATCGGCGAGCATTCTATCGCCTACGACCCGGCGATCAGCACCTACGGGGACGCGCTGCTGATCGGCATCATCAACACCCTCAAGGTCGCCGTCATTGGCATCGTGCTGGCGACCATCTTGGGCACGGTCATCGGCATCTCCCGCCTTTCCAAGAACTGGCTGCTGGCCAAGGTCGCGGCCGTCTATGTCGAGGTCATCCGGGATATCCCGCTGCTGCTGCAGCTGTTCTTCTGGTACGCCCTGGTGCAGACGCTGCCGTCCGTCCGCAACGCGATCAGCCCGATGCCCGGCGTGTTCCTGTCCAACCGTGGACTCACCGTGCCGCTGCTGGAATGGCAGGCAGCCCATGGCTGGGCGTTCGCCGCCTTCCTGGTCGGGCTGATCGGGACCATCGCCTACTCCAGCGTCGCCGCCAAGCGCCAGGCTGAGACCGGGATCCGCCCCAAGGTCTGGCCGGTGGCGCTGGGCCTGCTGGTGGTGTTCCCGCTGGTGGTCTGGGCGGCGCTGGGTGCCCCGTTCCAGGTGGACTTGCCCGTAAAGGGCGGCTTCAACTTCCGCGGCGGCGGCAACATCAGCCCCGAGTTCACGGCGTTGACCCTCGGCCTCGTCATCTACACCGCGTCCTACATCGCGGAGATCGTGCGCTCCGGCATCCAGGCGGTGCCGCAAGGCCAGTGGGAGGCGGCGGGTGCCATCGGGCTGCGGCCCAGCATGGTGCTGCGCCAGGTCGTGCTGCCGCAGGCGTTGCGCGTCGTGATCCCACCGATGACCAGCCAATACCTGAACCTCACCAAAAACAGCTCGCTGGCGGTGGCAATCGGCTACCAGGACGTGTTTTCGATCGATCAGACGATGCTGAACCAAACGGGGCAGGCCCCCGAGGGTATCGGCCTGCTGATGGTGTTCTACCTGGCCGTCAGCCTGTCGATCAGCCTGTTCATGAACTGGTACAACGCCCGGATCGCCTTGGTGGAGCGCTGACATGGGCGAACTCGCAACCACGGACATCGACCCCGTCCCCGCCCTCGCCGGGCAGGCCGCCATCCCTGCCACCGCCAGGGACCGCCCCCGGGCGGCGGCGCACGGGCCGGTGGACTGGGTCCGCAAGAACCTGTTCGGGTCGGTGCTGTCCAGCATCGCGACCATCATCTTCGCCGTGTTGATTGCCCGTGAGGCGTACAGCTTCATCACCTGGGGGCTGGTGAACGCCGTATGGTCCGTGCCGGACGGCGCCAACGGCCAGCCGGACAGCAGCGTGTGCCGCAACCTGAACGGCACCGGCGCTTGCTGGGCGCTGATCGGCGAGAAATACCGCTTCATGCTGTTCGGCCGCTACACCTATGCGGAGCAGTGGCGGCCGGGCGTGGTGAACCTGCTGTTCATCGGCCTGTATGCCGTCTCCGCCATGCGGCGGTTCTGGCGCAAGGAACTGGTGCTGCTCTGGGTCGGCACGCTGACGCTGATCGGCATTCTGATGTGGGGCGGCTTCGCCGGACTGGCCTACGTGCCGCAGGACCAATGGGGCGGCCTGCCGCTGACGCTGATCCTGGCGACCTTCGGGCTCAGCCTGGGCTTCCCGCTTGCCGTTGCGGTGGCGCTCGGCCGCCGGTCCAAGCATCTGCCGGCGATCAAGGGGCTTTGCGTGGTCTACGTGGAGCTGATCCGCGGCGTGCCGTTGGTGACGCTGCTGTTCATGGCCAGCGTTATGTTCCCGCTGTTCCTGCCGGACGGGGTGAACATCGACAAGCTGTTGCGCGCCCAGGTGGCCATCATCCTGTTTGCCGCCGCCTATATCTCCGAGGTGATCCGTGGTGGCCTGCAGGCCCTGCCAAAGGGCCAGTACGAGGCCGCCGACGCGCTCGGCCTGTCCTACTGGAAGAAGACGGCGCTGATCGTGCTGCCGCAGGCGCTGCGCCTGGTGATCCCGCCGCTGGTCAACACCTTCATCGGCTTCTTCAAGGACACCAGCCTGGTGTTGATCATCGGCCTGTTCGACCTGCTCGCTGCCGGCAAGAACGCCATCAGCGAGCCGACCTGGGCCGCCTATTCGACCGAGATGTACCTGACCCTCGCGGCGATCTACTTCGTGTTCTGCTACACCATGGCCCGCTACTCGCGCGGCCTGGAGCACGAGTTCGCCCGCGCCCGCACCCGCTAATTAAAGGATACGCCGCGATGAGCGCCGCTATGCAAATGACGACACCGATGCCGCTGTC
>CAXSEG010000033.1:0-22061 GCA_964235545.1 uncultured Acetobacteraceae bacterium | reverse complement strand
TTTGGTGCATCCCGCCCTGCCGCCACCCGGTAGCAAACTATCTGAGGCAACGACGGGCGCCGGTAGCAATCAACGTGAGGCAATGCGTGGATGGGTTCCTGATGTCGCTTGATACTCAGGCGTTGTTGCACAGACCAGTCGGTGGTTGAGCCAGCCTATCCGACTGGTGAACATCAGGCGCGACGTAAGGAGACAGGCTTGGCGGTCCGGGTCATTCGGTTGAGCGCTGCGGTGGCAACGGCGGCCTCGCTTTGCTGATCAGGTAGGATGCGGGCACGGAAATTTTGGCCGGTCAGATGCTTGTAGCGGCCGGTTGCGGTTTCAACGAGGTTACGCCTGCTGCACCCAGTGGCCCGTTACCATGCCATGTAGCTTCGGCGGCTACCAAGCGGATGTGGCGATCCCCGGGATTTTGCAACAGGGCAACTGGCGCTTGGCACTGCAGAGGCGCGTGTCGAGATTGTCACGTTCGATAGCGGACCATCCATATTGCCGACTGGTGACCTGATAAACGGCGTTGCTGTTGTAGGCATCGTCCGCGGTCGCGGTAGTGACGCAGCGGCTCCTCTCTGTCCCAACTCGCTGCAAGCACCACGCTCGAAGAAGAGACCCGCCTTGAGGGCGGGCCCCTTTTCAACCAGCATCCGCCTCAGCGGCCGCCGCCACCTGCTGCAGCACGGTCGGGCTGGTTGCCGTTCTCCGTGCCAGATGGTTGCTTGTCCGCCTTCGCCTCGGCTGCCGCGCTGGGCTTTGGCTTGCGCACGTGCCGGCCTTTGGTTCCCAGGACGGGGTCGCGCGTAATCGGGGTGTCCGACGTTTGAGCGGTCGCCGCCGCCGAGCCAAGGCCGAGCGCCAGGACGCCGGCAAGCATTAGTCTAACGAACATCGGGGATGATCCTTGGAGTTTGAGACAGACGCTGGCGCATGCTCTTGACCTGAGGCCTGTCCCGGTGACATGGAGGAAGTTAACAATGGGACTTAGGCTTGGTTGCATTGCTCCGAGCGGCCCATGCTGCTCGCCTACAGGTGGTATCCAACCTCAACGAACACGGATTTTTCCTCTGTCCCCGGGACGAACGCGGGGGTGCTGCCGAACTTGTTGTGCCAATACTCGAAACCGACACCGGCCTCGATCTTCTTCGGCGTGTAGCCGAGGAGCTGCCCGACATCGACCATCAGCTTCGGGTGCAGCAAGATCTCAAGCCCATGGTGAAAGTCGCCGGTCGCACCCGAGCCCTTGGGCGTTATCAGGTTGGCGAAGCCAGTGAAGTTCAAAGGGACATTGGCAATAGCAAACGGGTAGGCGAACGCCGTCTCGACCGTGAAAGCCGGATTAAAGTTGGTACCGTTGCCGTTCGCCAGGAAACCGTTCGTGTCGTACTCCTTCGAAAGTCCCAGCGTCACGTTGAAAAAGCCGCGCGGCAAGTTGAACGAGAACTGCGGGCCGAAGGTGATCAGCTTCTTATAGGACGCGAACTGGTCGTTTTGTGTGTCGAAATCGAAGCCCGCTAGCAGGCCAACGTCGCGGATCGGGCCGAACGAAAACATCTTGCTGCCGGTGACCTTGTTGCCGCTGACCACCGAGCGAAATACAGCATAAACTTCGGCGGAGTCGGAGTCGGCCCGGCCAAAGACAGTGTTCGCCGGATCGCCCCGGTGGTCAAAGTCTTCGAAGTCGATGCTTGCGAAGTTGGAGCCGTAGGTCCAGCCGTTCGCGTAGGAGATGTTGCCGGCAACCTCATTCGCATTTTTCGCGTAGCCAGGCTGCTTGTTTTCCGGTGCATCTCGGATGCTGAGATAGGTGTCCTGATAGTCGATCCCCCAGGCGTACGACCGGGAAGGCGCGAGTGCCAGAAACCCCAGAACGGCTGCGACCGTGGCTGTCCGGGAAAGTATCATTACGGTGTTACTCCGAGAAAGACTTCGTGATCGCAAGCGAGTGTTAGCAAGAGCTTTGGGGCGAACCTGCTGCTAACTCAGTCATCCAGCGATGCTGAAATGGCCTCATACCAACCGCCTTAATGGCTGACCGACACCCAAACGCGTCAGGTTACCGAGGCGACGCGGTCGACGACGGTCAGCTGTAAGGGCGGTTGGTATAACAGACCGGCAGCAGTTCATACCTCCAGCACCAGCACGCTGCCCGGCATTGCGCGCGAACAGCAGACAGTCAGCATTTCGTTGGACACCTTCTCCGCGTCAGTGAGAAACAGGTCGCGGTGGTCGACAGCGCCCGTTCTGACGCGGGTCACGCAGGTGCCGCAGACACCCTGCTCGCAGGAAATCGGAATGACGACGCCGTTTTCTGCCAAGACCTGCGCGATGCTGCGTCCGGGCGGCACCTCGGCCGTGACTCCGCTACGGGCCGCCACCACGGTAAACGGCAGCCCGTCGCGGTCCACGTCAGCCGTGAAGCGCTCGAGATGCACCCGCGTCGGGTCCCACCCCAGTGCTGCGGCGGCCGTGCACACGCTGTCCTGCAGGCGTGCCGGACCGCAGACATAGACGTGCGCGTCGCGTGCATCTGTCAGCACTGCTCTTGCATCGAACCGCCGCACCTGCCCAACCGTGCCAGGCTCGCCGGCACCCAGGTGAACCTCCACCCGCGACCCGAACGGTCCCTGCTCCAGCCCGGCCAGGAACGGGGCGGTCGCGCGGTCGTGCGCACAGTAGTGCAGCACGAACTCGGCGCCCCTGCGGTCCAGCTCCGCGGCCATCGCCATCAGCGGCGTAACGCCGATGCCGCCTGCGACCAGCACGTGCCGGGGCGCGGCGAGGTCGAGCTGGAAATTGCTCCGGGGCGGCGTGATCCGCACCCTGCGGCCGGCATGGAAAGCATCGTGGATGGTGGCTGATCCCCCGCGCGAAGCGGCTTCCAGCAGCACTGCGATGCGGTAGCGGCTGTGATCCGCCGGATCGCTGCACAGCGAGTACTGGCGCACGATGCCGGTCGCGATATGGACGTCGATGTGTGCGCCCGCCTCGAAGACCGGCAGCTCGCCCCCGTCGCAGGCGACCAGGTCCAGGGCGACAACCCGCTCGGTTTCGCGGCTCACCCGCTCGATCACCACCGGGATAGTTCCGGGTGCCCCGGGGCCGAGCAGCATCGGGCCGGACGGCACGACACGGCGCGGCGGAGGCGGCGGAGCACGGCGGACCTCCTCCTCGCCGTTCTGCCGCAGCAGGTCGAGCAGGCGCTTGCGGAGGATGATGCCCGGCCGGTCCGAGGGCATGTGCGCCTCGATCTTCGTAGTGATGTCGATCGTCGCGTCCG
Source organism: uncultured Acetobacteraceae bacterium (assembly GCA_964235545.1). GTDB lineage: Bacteria > Pseudomonadota > Alphaproteobacteria > Acetobacterales > Acetobacteraceae > LMUY01. The sequence goes on along the minus strand of CAXSEG010000033.1, from coordinate 18,787 downwards.
GATCGGTGCTTTCCAGCACATCACGATCCTCGTTGGTGATCTTCTGGTCCCAGGCGATCAGCTTCGCAGTCGAGCAATCCTCCTCGCGGTCGTTTCGGTATAGCAGCTGCATCAGTTGGATGTGCTCGTCGTCGATCGGTGTCGCGCAATTAATGATGATGTGCCGAATGCCGCTCGGATACTCCATGTCCATGCGTCGGCAGAACGGCAGATACCAGTGGTTCTCCATCTTGCGCTGGGTCCGCGGCGTGGAGCAGCCGGTGACCTCGTGGGCTTCCGGCGGGTTCATGATGTCCACCGTCGAGGCGGCGTAGAATCCATAATCCGTCTCGATCACCTCGTAGCGCTTGGGCTTGGGCTGCGACGCGTCGCCGAAAGTCGAGGCATGGACGAAGGCGAAATGCGCGTTATCGAACGAGTTTTCCATCATCCGCAGCGGCGCGGTCCGCCAGGTCTCGTAGAATTGGAAGATGCGGCGGAACGCCGGATCGCGGTCCTCGGGGATATCGAACAGGTCCTCGATCGGCTCCTCCAGCGACACCCAGGCATAGCCGAAGCGTGACATGCACCAGTAGGCGTCGACCTTCATGTCGGGCACCGGCTGGGTCTCGTCGAACTGCGGCACGCGCACAAGCCTGCCCGAACCGTCATAGGTCCAGCCGTGGTAGCCGCAGACGATCCGGCCGCCTTCGCACCAGCCCTTGGACAGCTTCGCCGTGCGGTGGCAGCAGCGATCGCGAAGGGCGCGGGGCTCGCCCTCCGCGTCCAGGAACAGCACGATGTCGATGCCCATGAGGCGGAACGGCCTGGGTCCGTCCGCCAGCTCGTGCACAGGCATGATCGCGTGCCAGAAGCGGCGGAACAGGTGCTGCTGCGTGGTCAGCATCGTCGTAAACTCCAAAGACAGTCGCGCCAGGCCGGAGTGGCTGCGCGACAGGTGTTCAGGCAGCGAGGCGGCGCACTACGGCGCGGGCGCGAGCGCCGAGCTCGGCAAGGTCCAGGCCAGGGATCGCGCCATCCCGGACGACCGATTTGCCGGCCACAAGCACGTGCCGCAGGTGCGCGCCGCCTCCGGAGGCCACGGGCGCAATCAGCGGGTCGTGCAATCCGGCGTAGCGCGGGTGCGACAGGTCGAATACGGCGAGGTCTGCCACCTGACCGACCGCCACGCTGCCGATCGCGGGCAGGCCGAGGATGTCCGCGCCGCCAGCGCTTGCCCAGCGCAGCACATCCTCGCAGCGCACGGCGGCCGCGCCCTTGGTCGAACGATGCGTCATCCAGGCGCAGTGCATCTCGCTCACCATGTCGCATGCCTCGTTCGAGGCCGCGCCATCGGCTGCCAGCGCCACGCGGCCGCCGGCGCGGTCCAGCAGGTCCGCGGGCGCGATGCCCGAGCCGAGGCGGCAGTTGCTCTGCGGGCAGTGCGCCATGCCGGTGCCGGTCTCGACGAGCGCGCGGATCTCGCTCGCGTCCACATGCACCATGTGCGCGAACCACACGTCGGACCCGAGCCAGCCATGTTCGGCAAGCCAGTGCACCGGACGCAGGCCGTATGTCGCCATGGTGTAGTCGACGTAGGTGGCCGTCTCCGACAGATGGCTATGCAGCCGGATGCCCATGCTGCGCGCCGCCGCCGCCGCCACCGACAGCTCGTCGGGGCCGAGACCCCAGGTCGGCGTGTTGGGCGCCAGCACGATGCGGCGGCGTGCGTCGGGCGCCGGGTCGTGGTAGCGCGACACCAGCGACTGCACCCGCGCCAGCATGGTGTCGAGAGGCTCGTCCGGTGTGGGCACGACGTCGGAGGTGTCAAAGCTGCGGCTGCGCGTAGTGCCGCCCCGGAGCAGGGCGAGGCGGAGGCCGAGGCGATCCGCCGTCTCGAACAGCACCGCCGCGGGATCGAAGCCGTAGCTGTCGGCAAACAGATAGTGGTGGTCGGCGACGGTTGTGCAGCCGGACAGCAGCAGCTCCGTCATGCCGACGGTGGCCGCGACCTGCAGCGCTTCCTCGTCCAGGCGGCTCCAGTAAGTGTAGGGCACCCGGCGCAGCCAGGTTTCCAGCGGCGAGTCGATCGCCGACGGCACGCCCTTCAGCATGGTCTGGAACAGGTGGTGGTGCGCACTGACCAGGCCGGGCGTCACCACGCAGAGGCTGGCGTCGAGAACGGTATCGCCGGGCTGCGCGACCACGGCGCCGATGGCCTCGATCCGGCCGTCCACGATACGGATGTTTCCGTGCGCGCGCTCGGCCGGGCCGCGTAGCCCGGTCAGGATGCCGAGCGGGTTCGCGATCAGGGTGCTGCTCACCGGGACTCGTCCGCCGCGCTGTCATGCCAGCCGAGCAGGACGCGGCTCAGCCCCGCCATGGCGAGCGCCAGCACGACGCCGGTCACGGTGATGAGGAACAAGGCCGCGAACATGCGCGGGATGTCGAGCTGGAAGCTGGACTGCAGTATCTCGTAGGCCAGGCCGGCGCTTCGTCCGCCGGTGCCGGCCACGAACTCCGCCACGACCGCGCCGATGAGCGCCAGCCCGGTCGAGATGCGCAGGCCCGCCAGGAAGAACGGCAGCGCGCTCGGCATCCGCAGCCGCAGCAGGATCTGCATCCGGCTCGCCTTGTTCATGTGGAAGTAGCTGAGCAGACCGGGATCCACGCTGCGTAGGCCAATGGTCGTGTTCGAGATGATGGGGAAGACGGCAATCACCGCGGCGCAGATCGTCAGCGACCAGAAGGTGTCCTTCACCAGGATGATGATCAGCGGAGCGATGGCCACGATCGGCGTCACCTGCAGCATGACCGCATAGGGCAGAAGGCTCACCTCGATCGCACGGCTCTGCACGAACAGGAACGCCACGAGCGTGCCGAAGGTCGTGGCGATGGCAAAGGCGAGCAGGGTCACCTTGAGCGTGCTGAGCAGCGCCCGGAGCAGCGTGGGCAAGTCGGCCCCGAGACTCGCCGCGATGTCGCTTGGTGCCGGGAACAGGTAGACGGGGATCCCCTGGAGCCGGCAGGCGGCCTGCCAGACGCACAGGATCAGGATGCCGACCAGCACGGGTGCCGTCGCACGCAGGAACCAGGGACGCTGGATCAGCGGGGTCATCGCTCGGCGCTCCGGCTTGCCAGGGACGCGTCGTTCAGCAGCCTGGACAGGTCGCGGCAGCGTGCGGCGAAGCGGTCGCTCAGGCGGAATGCCTCGCCGCGGGGCTGCGGCTCGTCGATGACGTACTCGGCAAAGATGCGGCCGGGATTGCTGGCCATGACGATCACGCGCGACGACAGGAACACTGCCTCGTAGATCGAGTGGGTGACGAAGACGGTCGTCAGCTGCCGCTGCCACGAAAGGGCCAGCAGGTCCTCGTCGAGCCGGTTGCGGGTGAACTCGTCGAGCGCTCCGAACGGCTCGTCCATCAGCAGGAGGTCGGGATTAACCACCAGTGCCCGTGCGATCGAGACCCGCATGCGCATGCCGCCGGAAAGCTGACGGGGATACGCGCCGCCGCGGGCACCCAGTTCCACCTGGGCCAGCGCGGCAGTCACACGGTCCTGTGCATCGGTACCCCTGACACCGGCGAGATCAAGGGGCAGCCGAACGTTGGTCGCGACGTTGGCCCAGGGCATCAGGGTCGGTTCCTGAAAGACAAATGCGAGGCGTCGACCCGGCTCGCCGACCCGCTCGAAGCCTGCACGCCACCACTGGATGCGGCCGTCGCTCGGCTCGTACAGATGCGCGACGAGCTTCAGCAACGTGCTTTTCCCGCAGCCCGAGGGACCGATCAGGCTGACGAACTCGCCCGGCCGGACCTCGAGCGAGACCGGCGCCAGCCCCCGCACGCCGCCCGCGAACACCTTCTCGGCCGAGCGCAGCTCGACGACGGGTGCCTCCCTGGCAACGTCATCTGCCATCGCGACTCTGGGCGCGGTTGCGGCGAGGCCGGTGGCGTTCATGCGGGCAGCACGTCGAGGCCGTCGACGAACTGCGTGGTGAAGGCCGAGGTCCAGGGAACTGCCGGTGCAAGGATTTTGCCCGAAACCAGGAAGTCGTAGGTCTTCTGCCAGCGCGCCTGCGACATGGTGCCGATGCCCTTCACCGCCGCGTCGCCGCTGCCGAGCAGGTTCAGCGACTTCATGCGCCCGACGGCGTATGCGATGCGCGCATCGTCCATCTTCGGGTTGGCGCGCTTGATCAGCTCGTTACCCGGAGCGGGGTTCTGCAGGTAGTCGCGCCAGCCCAGCATCGTCGCGCGTAGGAATGCACGGACCGAATCGGGATGCTTCGCCGCGAAATCCCTCGTGGTCACCAGCGGGTTGCCATAGGGCGGGTAGCCGTCGTCGGCGAACAGGAAGAACTTGACCGCCGCGCCCATCTGCTGGGCCTCGAACGGCTCGGATGTGCCGTAGCCCTGGACGGCGCTGGACCTGTCCGCCAGGAACGGCTGCAGGTTGAAGGTGTAGGGAGCGGCTTGATCGTCGGCAAAGCCGAAGCGTTGCTGCAGCCAGGGCCAGAACGTGCTGCGCGAGGTGCTGGCGATGAAGATCTTGCGGCCTTTCAGGTTGGCGAGCGTGTTGACGTCGGGATGGGTCATCAGCCCTTGCAGGTCGGACTGGAAGGTGCTGGCGATCGTCAGCACTGGCAGCTTGTTCTCCACGGCCTTCAGGACCTGGATGTCGTAGCTCATGACGATGTCGGCGTTGCCGCCGGCCAGGAGCTGCAGCCCGTTCACCTGCGGGCCGCCCATATCGATCGAGACATCCAGTCCGGCGTCGGCATACAGGCCGGTGGCGAGTGCCTGGTAGAGGCCGCCGTGCTCGGCCTGGGCGAACCAGCTGGTCAGCAGGCGGATCCTTGTCGCAGGAGACGCCCGGGCGATGTGCGGCCGGCCCAGCGATCCCAGAACAGCGGCGGCGCCGCCCGACACGACATAGCGGCGGGTGATCTGGATCGGCATCGGCGCGCGCTCCTGGATGATATCGTTGTCATCCTGATGCGCCGCGGACCCTGTGCCTCGAAAGCATCAAATTGAGCGTGTTGCGCTGCCTTTAAGGCAACGGTAGGAAACGGCCGATGCTACACTCCCGCCTGCTCGTCTATCTGGATGAGGTCGCCCGCGCCGGCTCGATCCGGCGTGCGGCAGAGCGGCTGGGCATCGCGGCTTCCTCCATCAACCGGCAGATCATCGCCCTGGAGGAGGAATACGGCGTGCCGCTGTTCGAGCGCCTGCCGCGCAGGCTGCGCCTGACGGTCGCCGGCGAGCTGCTGATCGCCCATGTTCGCCACACGCTCCGGGAACAGAGCGTGATGCGCTCCGGCTTCATCGACCTGCAGGGCCAGCGCCGTGGCCTGGTGCGGATCGCGACCATCAACGGACTGGTGCCCAGCGTGCTGCCCCTGATCACCTGGATGCGGCAGTACCATCCATTCGTGAAGCTGGTCGTGCAGGCTGTGTCGTTGGACGCGGTGATAGGATCGGTTGTCGCGGGCGAGGCGGAACTCGGCCTCGGGTACCAGCTGCCTCCCAACTCGAAGCTGCGCGTGCTGGCGCGCGTGCCGTCACGTGTCGGCGCGATCATGGCGCCGGGTCATCCCCGGGCGGGGTTGCGCGACATTTCGCTTGCCGACTGCCTGGGCTTTCCGATGATCGTTCCGGCCGCTTCCATCAGCATCGGCGCCTTGCTGGCCAACGCTTTCGAGCGCTCGGCGATCAGCATGGACACTGTGGCCGAGACGAACTCGATTGATATGCTCCGGCGGGCTGCGATGGTCGGAGACACGATCTCCTTTCTCAGCGAGATCGAGGCTGAAGCGGACCGCCGTCTTGGCACGCTTGTGTTCATTCCCTTCCGCGGGCGCCACATGCCGACGCAGGAGCTGAACCTGGTCGCCCGCCGTGCGGGAGGCCTTGACGCTATTCAGAACAAGGTGTCCGAGGAATTGCAGACCATGCTCATGAAGGGTTCTTCATAGGAAACGATAGGAATCATGCGTCTGCCTTGACTGCGCAGGTCGTGGAATTACGGTGCGGCGCCGATCTCATTGCGCTGAGAACCGCGGATCCAGATGCCCACAGGTGTGAAACAGCGTGCAAAATTTTCCAGCTTCCAGGGACTGTGTTGCACGGAGCTGACGACGAACGTGGAGCGACCGTGTTGCAGGGGTCGGCCGCTGCTGCCGGATCGGGGTAGGGTCGCGCAGCTGGTCCTCCATGGCTGTCCGAGGTTGTCATCTTACCGTTTAAGGCCAACGCCGATCGCTGCCACCACATTCCCCGCCAGCGGCATCGGGTGACAAACCCGGCCGCCTACGATGCGGCCCTGCGTCAGCGCGGCAGTTTGACTGTCTGGTTCACCGACGCGGCGATCGCCGCCTGGAAGGCTGAGCCAAGGACGACCCGCGGTGGTCAGCCGCGCTACTCGGCCCTGGCGATCACCACGGCGCTGACACTGCGTGCCGTGTTCCGCCTCGCCCTGCGCCAGACCGAGGGGCTGATCGGGTCCATCCTCGCCCTGCTCGGCCTGGATCTCGCCGTGCCGGACCATTCGACGCTGAGCCGAAGAGCCGAGACATTGGAGGTGGCTCTGCCGCGCCGCGGCGCTGGCCCCTTGCATCTTCTGGTGGACAGCACCGGGCTGAAGCTGTGCGGATCGGGCGAGTGGCTGCTGGAGAAACACGGCACGCGCACCCGGCGGTCCTGGCGCAAGCTGCACATCGGGGTGGACGCCGACACCGGGCGGATCGCCGCGGCCACGCTGAGCACCAGCGACGTCGACGACGCCTCGCAGGTCGGCACATTGCTCGACCAGGCGGGTCCGCTCGCCTCGTTCACCGCCGATGGCGCATATGACCAGAACGGCGTCTACGTCCAGGTCGCCAGGCGTTCGCCAGACGCACCAGTGATCGTGCCCCCGAGATCCAGCGCAGTGCCGAGCGACACCGCCAATACAGCGCCCACGCAGCGCGATCGCCACCTGCAGGTGATCTCCGAGCACGGCCGCAGACGCTGGCAGAAAGCCTCGGGTTACCACTGGCGCGCACTGGTCGAGGCCGACATCAGCCGGTTCAAGCGCGTGATCGGGGACGGGCTGCGCTCGCGCACGGACCTCCGTCGCGAGACAGAGATCGCCCTTGCTGTCAGCGTCCTGAACCGAATGCTCGAACTCGGGCGACCGGAGTACGTCCGCCTGGTGTGACAGCCGATGCAGACAGGCGCTCCACGTTCGTCGCCAACTCCGTGCAACACAGTCGACCTCGGCGGTATTGTGCTGCGCACCGGGCCGGACGGAACCCCCGTGTATGTCAGCAGCGTGGCGACGGTGGCGCGTGCGCCCAGGGTGAGACTCGGCGCGGTCACCCGTGACGGGACCGGCGAGATCGTCAACGCCGTGGTGTTGATGCTGGAGGGGCACAACTCCGGTGACGTGGCCAAGGCAGTCAAGGCCGAATTCCCGGTGATCCAGAAGACCCTGCCCGAGGGCGTGACGATCCGGCCGTTCTACGACCGCTCCGACCTGACCGCGCGCACCATCGCCACGGTGCGCGACAACCTGCTGCTCGGTGCCGCCCTGGTGATGGCGGTGCTGCTGGTGATGCTGGGCGACTGGCGCGCGGCGCTGGTGGTCACCTCGGTAATTCCGCTGTCGCTGCTCGTGGCACTGGTCGGCATGCACCACCTCGGCATCTCGGCGAACCTGATGAGCCTGGGTGCCATCGACTTCGGCATGATCGTCGACGGCTCGGTGGTCCTGGTGGAGAACACCCTGCGCCGCCGCGCCGGCCGTAGTGACGAGCCAAGGTCGCGCACCGTCGCGGCCGCGGCGTCCGAGGTGGCACGGCCAATCGTGTTCGCGGTCGCGATCATCGTGATCGTCTACCTGCCCGTGCTCAGCCTGCAGAGCATCGAGGGCAAGATGTTCCGCCCGATGGCGGAGACAGTGATCCTGGCCTTGCTCGCCTCGCTGCTGCTGTGCCTGACCTGGATCCCCGCCTTTGCCTCGGTGGTGATCCGCCGCAAGGCGAAGGACGACGACACCTGGCTGGTGCGCCAGATCCGAAAGCCGTATCGGCCGACCCTGGCCTGGTGCGAGGGGCACCCATGGATGGTGACCGGGACCGCGCTGGCACTGTTTGCCGGATCGGTGCTGGTGGCGCGGACGCTCGGGGGCGAGTTCATCCCCCAGCTGCAGGAGGGCTCGTTGGTCGTGACCTCGCAACGCCTGCCCAGTGTGGCGCTGCCGACATCGCTCGCCGACACCACGCTGATCGAGCGCACCCTGATGCGCTTCCCCGAGGTGCGCGCGGTGGTCAGCAACACCGGCACCGCCGCCATTCCCACCGACCCGATGGGCGTGAACCAGACAGACAGCTTCGTCATGCTCAAGCCGTCGTCACAGTGGAAGACCGCCGACACGCAGGAGGGGTTGGTTACGGCGTATTCAAAGGCGCTGAACGACGCGGTCCCGGGCGAGATGTTCACCTGGAGCCAGCCGGTGCAGATGCGTATGGAGGATTTGCTCGAGGGCGTGCGCACTGACGTGGCGATCGCGGTATATGGCCCCGCGCTCGACGTGCTCGCCGATATCGGCAACCAGGTGGCGCGGGTCGTGGGCGGCGTGCCTGGCGCCGCCGACACCGCGCCGGAGCAGGTCGGCGGGCTGCCATTTCTGCACATCGACGTCGATCGTACCGCCGCCGCGCGCTACGGTGTCAACGCGCGCGACGTGCTCGACGTGGTGGAGGCGATCGGCGGGCACCCCGGCACCACCGTGGTGATTGGCGATGCGCAGCTCAGCACCCAGGTCCGGTTCCGTGCGCAGGACCGCGCCGACATCGACACCATCAGGCGCCTGCGGGTGCGCACGCCCTCGGGCGGCAGCGTGCCGCTTACGGAGGTGGCGAGGATCTCCCTTGCCAGCGGTCCGTCGCAGATCAGCCGCGACCATGTCGAGCGTCGCACCGTGGTGCAGACCAACGTACGCGGCCGCGACCCGACCTCGTTCGTAGCGGCGGCTCAGCAGGCGGTGGCGCAGCAGATCCACCTGCCAGAAGGCTATCGAATCGAGTGGTCCGGGCAGTACCAGAACCTGGCGCAGGCGACATCGCGTCTGTCGCTGGTGGTGCCGGTGGCGCTGGTGCTGATTTTCGTGTTGCTCTACATCACCTTCGACTCGGCACGTCTCGCGCTGCTGATCTTCCTCAATCTCCCGATCGCGGCCACCGGAGGCATCTTTGCCCTGGCCCTGCGTGGGCTGGCGTTCAGCGTCTCCGCGGGGATCGGCTTCATCGCCCTGTGCGGCGTCGCGGTGCTGAACGGCGTGGTGCTGGTCAGCTACATCGTCGAGCAGCGGGCAGAGGGGCGCGGCGCCACTGAGGCAGCAGCCAAGGCGGCGGAGATCCGTCTCCGCCCGGTGCTGACCACCGCTCTGGTCGCCAGCCTCGGCTTCATCCCGGCGGCCCTGTCCACCAGCGCCGGCGCCGAGGTCGAGCGGCCGCTGGCGACCGTGGTCATCGGCGGCCTGATCAGCTCCACGCTGCTGACGCTGCTGGTGCTCCCGGCCCTGTATCCATGGTTCGTGGGCGAGGGCCGGCGCAGAGAGGTGAAACCGCGAACGGCCGCCACGCAGCCCGGCGAGTGAGCGGCTGCGGAACATGGCGCTTCGATGAAGATGAACGGTAACAAGCCGGGCCCGCTCTGCACTCTTTGTTTCGCAGGCCTGTCGGACGCTTGGTAACAGAATGCCTGCATAAGTCTCTGGAGAGCTGCATTGATGTAGCGTCTCGGATTTTCCTTAAAGGTCAACCGTCAATGCGGCTTGGTTCTGGTCCATGGGTCGCTCGCGAATAGGCGACGGGCTTCCTTCAACCCCTCGGCGACACTTTGCGGGATGCCCGGCAAGGGAGTGAGGATACGATACAAGTTCTCGCCGCTGCCGGGTTTGGCAACCGTCACCATGCAAGGCCGATCGTCCGAGTAGCGGATCGCAATCTCGACATCCATGCGGGGTCACTCCATAGAACAGGCAGGATTGCACGGTTGGCGATACGGACAGGGAACGCTTCGCCCATCCCAATCAGGGTATAGGGATTTGGCCCAGCGTGAGGGGGTAAACACCGCTAGCCTTCACTGCTTCACGGAGGGCAGTGTCGCGTATGACAGGGTGGAGAAGAGGGTCACAACGAATCACATGAAGGCATTCATAATTCCTGCCTGGAGACTTCGCGATACCGTTCCGTGGACTGTGTCGTGGACCGGCGAAGAGAGTTTTGACCTGACAGACTCTCGGGATTTTCCCGGATTGTTTGACCTTGTTCAAATCGAGCGGCCAGGCGAGGGGCTCCCGAAATTTAAAGCTCTTCATGTTAGCCGCCTTCGCATTGGAATGGCTCGTCATCTCTGTCATGTCTGCGGGCGTCCGACCCCGAGGAACGACAGGTATCTTTTGCCTGTTCAGTCAGGCGGGTTTGTAAGCGTGGGCGAAGACCCGTTCCGCTACGCCGCAAATGTGCCACCGTTGCATCTCGCCTGCACGCAGAAGTCACAACGGCTATGCCCTCATCTACGCCAGGCGACGATCCCGCCCATCGCCTATCCCAGTGAGGAGAGCTGGTTGTTGCCGCGACGTGACGTGGTGGAGGGCATGGAAGCACTGGCGAAAACGCTGCCACCCAACCTGCCGGTGGTCTTCAGCTGCTACCGCCTATTCGGACCCCGCTTCAGCAGGAGAATCCTTCAATTGCGGCAGGCACATGCTCAACATGCCTTCATGCGATAATTGAACCTTCGCCTACCAGTGACACAATCCAATCAGTTGGTTCTCGCGACTAGGGGTCGCTCCATAGAACGGGCAGGATTGCATGGTTGGCGACACGGACAGGGAACGCTTCTCCCGTCCCAATCAGGTTGTAGTTTGACTGCTACGGCCGGCACCCAAGCAGGAAAAAGGGTTTGCAGGCCATCCAACAGGGGGAGTCCAACTGGGACAGCAAGCGCCGCTGCGCGCCGCGATCTATTGCCGGGTCTCGACGGCGGACCAGTCCTGCGCGCGGCAGGAGCGCGACCTTGCCGCCTTTGCCGAACGCTGCGGCTACCAGGTGGTCGGCACCTACAAGGAAACCGCGTCAGGGGTGAAGCTCGACCGGGCCGAGCGGCGCAAGGTGCTGGCGCTGGCGCAGCGGCGCGAGATCGACGTGGTGCTGGTGACGGAGCTGTGCGCTGGGGCCGCAGCACGACCGACCTGCTGGCCACGCTCAAGGAGCTGGAGGCACGGCGCGTGTCGCTGGTGGCGCTGAACGGCATGGCGTTCGACCTCACCACCCCGCACGGACGCATGATGGCCACCCTTCTGGCCGGCATCGCCGAGTTCGAGCGCGAGCTGATCGTGGAGCGCATCCGCTCGGGCATCGCCGCCGCCAGGGCCCGCGGCAAGACCCTGGGCCGCCAGCCAGGGCAGCGGCCGAAGTCGGACCGCCTCGCGCCAAGGGTGCTGGCCCTCGTCGCCCTGGGCCGCAGCTATCGCCTAATCGGGCGCGAAGTCGGTCTGAGCAAGAACACTGTTGGAGGGATCATAAAACGACAGCGATCCTTGCTTAAATGATACGCGATCAAAAAAGCACTCGTTCGTGATTCCTGCGAGGAGGCGACGTCGTAGACTGCTCGTCAGAACGATCTATGCGGTCTGTCTGTTCGGCGCAACGTTCAACCATGCACGACTTCTTGTTCAGCATGGCTTGTTTTGGGATTACGGCGGCGTACCCTTGGCGAGTTCTGTACTCTGGACATCGTTGACTGCACTTGATCCTTTAGCGGCGATCTTGCTTTTCGTCCGCCAAAATATAGGTGTCGTCATGACCGGCCTGATCATCGTCGTGGATGTTGTACGTAATCTCTGGATTACGGCGCACTACGCTCTGCCGCACCGCTTCCTGATCACAGTGACGACCGATCCTTTCGTCATCAGCCAAGTCGCATTTCTGCTGTTCGTCGCAGTGACAACACCGATTGCCTGGACGCGCGCTCAGCAGCCATTCAAGCAATAAAGGCTGGATGGAAGTGGCTTGTTCTCAGTTCATGCCGCAAACCGTGCTATTCTGCTCGTCCTATGGCGTGACTCCGGTGCGCGTATTTGCGGTCAGACCATGGTCTGTAGTTGAGGTACGCGGCCGCGAGTTGGTTACGAAGCACAGAGATGCTTTAATTTCTCTATTTCGTCTACGCGCTAAGCGATTCGATGTCTTGGGCCAAGATGGTAAGGTCGCGTCGGCCGTGTATCGTACGGAGCCTACTTGGCGTGAGTTCTTAGCCACTGCAGGCATTAGATCACATGTTAATAATACCCTGATTGCCTTGCGCATCTTGGACGAGTTGCGCTCCGTCACCGTTTGGATTTTCCTATTCTCGTGGTCAGACTACGAGGTAGCGGTCGCAAAAGGTCGGCTCGCTTCGGCAGGTTGGTCAGATTCAATGATTGGAGCGATCGAGTGGGATGGTGTCAGCCTGGACAGTAAACTAACAGCGACGTACGGCGAGTACGTTAGAATGGCTTTTGAGAGCCGTAACTTAGTCTCGCTCAATGCAGACGTTTATTTTCGCCTTCACACTGACTATGCTAAAGCATTCTGGCCTCATATCGATAGTCAGCCAGGCCATGATTGGGTCAGTGTGGAGACGCTGGCTGAATTAGCTGGGCGTGACCACCGTGCAGAGGATGGAAAGCGGCGCAGTCGCTTCCGCGAGGATGTAGGCCGGGCAATGGATGACATGGTCCATGCAGGCGGACTGTCGAGTTGGTCCTGTGAGCAACTTGGGCGGGGCAGGGGTAAAACGTATCGGTATCGCTACCAACATGCCATGCCTACACAGGGACAACTCGATTTAGCAGTAGCCACGTCGACGCTGTAAGGAGCTTTGCTTACGAAGCGTTTGAGGTGGCCCCGCATCGTCCAATTTAATCGCGGACGAAGTATCACTCTCGGTGAGCAGCTGCAGCTGTCCCGACCCCGTCGGACGTGCCTGCTCTGGCTCCTCGTCGACCGGCACGGGCCAGAAGCACTCGACGTGCCCCTCGTCGCCGCGCAGGGCAAGGAACACCACGCGGTCCATCCCCTCGGCTGCTCCTGTTTCCCGGGCGAGGCGAGACACCAGATCCTTGGCCAAGTCCTCGCCGAGCACCAGGTCGAGCTGCTGCGCCTCGTTGTGCTGCCGGCGCAGGGTACGCGCGGTGGGCTCGTCGGCAGAGCCGCGGAAGAAGCGCAACGGCGCGTCCTGGATCAGGAAGACGAAGTGGTTGCTCTGGTCCAGCACGCTCAGCCAGTTGTAGGTCCTGTTCTCCGCCACCCTGCGCATGCGCTGCTGCCCGAAGGCGCAGGCGCGGCAGCCGACGGACCATGTGGTGTCGCCCATCTCGTAGCTGGCCATGCGGATGGCGTCGCGGCGGGCATGGGCCAGCAGGCGGGCGCAGACGCGCAGCCGGTCTCGCTGAGGGCCGGGTGGATTTCCCAAGGCAGGCGGCGGGAGGCAGGCGGGGCAGGGGCGGACACGACGCGGAGCGGCAGCGCTACTCCGCGCCCTCGGCGGCGGCTGGCGCAGGCTTGCGGCCGCGGCGCCCTGGCTTGGTCGGCGCCTCGCCCGGCTCCTCGATGCCGGCATCCGATTCGGCTGCGGCTGCCTTACGCCCGAGCCCGATCGACTTGGCCAGGGTCGAGCGCATATCCGCGTAGTTCGGTGCCACCATCGGGTAGTTGGACGGCAGGCCCCAGCGTTGGCGGTAGGCGTCCGGCGTCATGCCGTAGGAGGCCATCAGGTGGCGCTTGAGCATCTTGAGCTTCTTGCCGTCCTCGAGGCAGACGATGTAGTCGGCGAACACGGACTTCTTCACCGGGACGGCCGGGTCCGGACGCGCCCCAGGGGAAGCGACCGAACTGGTCGTCAGGCCAGCAAGGCTTTGGAACACCCGGTCGATCAACGCCGGCAGCTCCGTGCCCGCCATAGCATTCTTGCTGATATAGGCGGCGACGATCTTGGTGGTCAGCGCCAACATGGAGTCGGACGCCCTATTGTCGGTGGAAGCATCGGGGTTGGTGTCGGTCATGCTCGGTCCAGTTGTGCTCTGTCAGGACGCATTAATATGTGAGTTGATGAGGCGGAGATAGTCTTGCATACAGGCTTGTGCCGAAAACGGCTCGCATGACGTAGCTCCCGAGCATCTGTAGTCCAGCCATTCACGTCACCGATGCCGGGTCACTGCCGGCAACTCGCATCGAAGCCTGGTTCCTTTTCCCTGAAAGCTCCCATCCATTGATCACCCCGATCCTGCGCAAGCCACACACCGACGCCGAGGGCACCGAGGAGGGCGCGGAGGCGCGCATGCGACAGGCGCTCGGCAAGCTGGGTACCGCTAGGCCGGGCAAGCCCGAGGCAACGCGCCGCATGACCTACCAGACGACGCCCGGAGCGGGCCGGCACCGCTTCCGGCAGGACGGCGAGGTGCTTGTGGTGCGGCTGAGCATGGAAGGCGGCGGCGGCAAGGAGCGCCAGCTCCAGGCTCCTGCGGGCGGGATCGAGGTCGAGGCTGGACACGGGCAGGCTGGCAGGGGAAGGGACCAGGACAGCGGGGACGGCACCTTCGGAGCGCTCGCGCAGTATGAGCGTGCCCTGACCCGAGAGCGTGTCCTGGCCGGTCTAGCTGCGGCCAAACGTCGGGGCCGCAGGGGAGGGCGACCGCATGCGCTCGGCCCCGAGCAGATCGAGCCGGTGGTCGCGGCGCTGAAGGGTGGTGCCAGCAGGGCCAGCGTGTGTCGGAGCTTCAAGGTCGCGCGTTCGACGCTGCTCGACACGTTGGAAAAGACGGGTTGGTCGGAGCCTGTCGTGGCCGTTCCAATTTCAGAGACAGAAGAGACAAAGCTGCCGCCTTTACGGATATGTAGCTCCAAGAAAGCGGTATAGGGACTGCTGAAATCCAGAGCGGTCTTGAACGATCAACGCCACCTATGCCAAGGTTTTCTCTGAATATATCTAGCAGACGGTAGACTGCTCAGGGGAACATTGCGTCAGAGCCGCTGAAGCCGTTTGTCCATGTAAACTGCACGCTGTGATAGGTTCCATGTGCAGCACTTACGCTGTTCGGTGGAGGAGGATAGCGCAGCACGACAACCTGCCCAGTTCTCCCCGCTGATGTTGTTGCGCCGCTTGGATAAACCCATCCGGTCGGTGCATTCTTGGTTGGAATGGGCACGCAGCTGATGCTGCCGGGCCCTTGAACGTTTTTGGTCGAAGACGGGTCACGCAGGATGGCCCACACCTCAAACTCAGTTGGCGGATTGCCAGCGTCAGCCGGAACAATGAACGAGGGGCTGGTCTGCGGAGCTTCGCATAATGTCGCGCTGATGCAAATGAATACAATACAGAAGTCAGCAGCGTCTGAAAGACTTAGACCAAGATCGTTTGACAACACCTGCTCATTGAAGTTCGTATAATCTGTGCAGCAGTATTTTCCAGTTGTGATTTTATACAATCTTTGTTTTTCTGCAATCTCTTCGAGGTAAGCTTTGGCATCGGATAAGTGCGCCTCCCGGAAGTAGCCTCGCGTCCTGGGAGTGGCAATGGCTGCCAGAATCACGATGCAGGATATTGTGACCATTAGCTCTATTAGCGTGAAGCCACGTTCTCCTGCTGGATCGCCCGATCGGGGTCGCACCAACCTGCGAGAGAGGTATGCCAAAACCTGCATTTGTGCCTGTCTCAAATTGAACAACGTGATGCCTTCCTACTTCGCAAAACCTTGCCGAGGAT
The DNA here is from genome assembly GCA_964235545.1 of uncultured Acetobacteraceae bacterium. GTDB lineage: Bacteria > Pseudomonadota > Alphaproteobacteria > Acetobacterales > Acetobacteraceae > LMUY01. The sequence goes on along the minus strand of CAXSEG010000033.1, from coordinate 3,011 downwards.
TAACAATAATCCTGCGGCGTGTCGGAGGATTGGGAGCCTGCGCAGTTACTCACGTAATTTTAACGGGTTGTTCGTACTAATCTGCAATTTTATGCCCTCGAAAGCTCAAGGCAGGTTCTTGAAAAAATTCAGGAAGGTTCCGGACCGCGTTTTGTTCAAGTTTGTCAAACCGGCTCCGTCCAGGCTAAGCAAGAAACGCCGCCCTCCCGGGCATAGGGAAGCGGGATTCACTCTCGTGGAGGTTCTGGCAGCCTCCGCCATCCTTTCGTCGCTAGGGCTCTGCATCATCAATCTCTGGTCGGTAGGCGACCAGACAACCTTTGATCTGCTTCAGCGACAAAAGACGGTCCTTGTCCTGAACGGCGAGATGGAGCGGCTTGCCGCGCTCTACGAGAAGACGCCGTTCGGGGGAAACCCCATTACATCCACGAGCGGCTATCCCCTACTCACGAACATCCCAGGCTCGAATTCCCGCCTCACCTATGCGACGAACTCGGTCGGCTTCGGATCCACACCGATCTCGTTTGCCTATTCCTCTGCGTCGGCGTTTTCAGCAGGGCCAGATACGGGCGTGTGGATCAGCGGCGGTACACCCGCCCAGGACTTCGTCTGGATTGATCACGGCCGTAACCTGATGGCGCGCCTCAGCTGGGACACCTGCCCCATCTCGAGCAACAGCCAGACATCGAACCTCTGCTGGACCTCGCCAGCCGGGGGCAAGGTGCCGCCCTATGTGGCGAGTACGTGCATGGTGTTCGCTAATCCGGCGTCGACCGGCACCACGCCTTGCCTACTGGTTACCCTGGTCCTGGATTATCCTTACCGCCTGACGAACGGCGCAGCCGTGCAGGCAAAGACGATCCTGAGCACCCTCACGCTCAGCACGATCGTCGGGCGGCGCGGCTAGCCCATGAACGAGTCCGATGAAGCCGGCTTCACGCTCGTCGAGGTTCTGATTGCCGGGACCCTTGCGTCTCTCCTGGCCTTGCCTGCCATGAGCATGCTGCGAGGCACGTATGGCTTCGTGGATGGCATGCAGAGTCGCTTCCGGCTTAACAATCAGGCTCGACAGATAACGGCATTGCTGGGTGACGGCAGCGCCATACTCTCAAATGCGGGAACGAACACGGGCTCGCGCGGCCTTGCGATGGTCGAAGGAATGCGAAGTCGCAGCAGCACGTCGGGCCTCACCCCTGCTGACGCTCCACCCGGAGGAGCACAGCTGTTCGTCTCCTCCCAGTTTGTTCTCCCTGATGGCTCGTTGACCCTGCCGGGGGACAGCTTTTCACCTGTCACCATAACCTGCACCGGACCAGGCGTTCCGATTCCGGCTTGTGGCGGGTCGGAAACGCGCACTGTCCAGGGCTGGCTCGGAGCTGCCCCTGTCATCTCCACCTTGGGACAGGTAGCGGCCGTGGGACTGACGCTGACCGATCCTTTCCGTGCGCAGCGCGCAATCAACCCATCGAGTGCCACGGAGACCTACCGGACTATGTTCAACCTGAACGTAGAGACCAACCCGTGATAGATCCTGATGACCCGGAGTGCGGGGCCGCCCTGATCATCGTGGTGTTGTTCGGCGCATTGTCAGTGGCGATTGCCATCAATCTCATGGGCCGGTTTGTCGTCGAATACAGACGCGTCGATGATAGTCTTGCACAAGTAAGGGCCTACTGGGCAGCGAGGGGCGAGCTGTCTTACGTTTTGAGCAGGACAATGGTGAGTGGCGCTTGCGGTGCCAAGGTCGGCGTTAGCTGTTCAGGAACAGCCGACTACACGGCACAACCCAGAGCGTTTCTGACTGAAATCAAAGATCTTCAGACTTGGTCTTACCCAGATGTCAGCTACTACTATAATTTTAACCTCATGCCGACTGTTTCTGTTGACGCGCTCGCACCCGCGGGTCGTCTAGGCGAGGTCGAGATCAAGACAACGTTCGGTCCTGCCCCTCCTCCCCCTCCAGTTCCAGGAGCCCCACCGCCTCCACCAGGCGGCTATGTCCTGGACGCGCTGCGTAATTTCACCGCTAAAGCCATCAACCCGGTCGACATACGCTATTGTGTCGTTTCAACTCAGAACAGCGGGTGCGGCGGCGGCGGCGGCACGAACACCGCTCCCGTCTGGCAGCGAATAACCAGCGTTCATCGGCCTTCAAGTTAGGTCACAGCAAAGGTTTCTTGATGGGAGGCTATCCCAGTTGGTCGCGTTAAATACCAACAAAACCGAGACCGAGGCCGGCCAGCACCCCAAGGCCGACGACCAGGACCGGCGGTGCACGCCAGACTACCAGCAGGACGAAGCCGACCAGAGCCAGAGCGAGATCGGACGGGCTCAGGATGGCGCTGGTCCACACCGGGTCGTACAGCGCCGCACCCAGCAGCCCGACGACGGCGGCGTTCACGCCGCGCAGTGCCGCCTGCGCCCGTGGGCGGGAGCGCAGCTCGCCCCAGAACGGCAGCACGCCCATCAGGAGCAGAATGCCGGGTAGGAAGATCGCGACCAGGGCGACCATCGCGCCGATCGGGCCGCCCCAGGTTCCCTGTATCGTGGCGCCTAGGTAGGCCGCGAAGGTGAACAGCGGACCCGGCACCGCCTGTGTTGCGCCGTAGCCGGCGAGGAACGCGCTGTCTGACATCCAGCCGGGAGTCACCACGGCGTCGCGCAGCAGCGGCAGGACCACGTGGCCGCCGCCGAACACCAGGGCGCCGGAACGGTAGAATGCGTTGAACAAGACCACGCCCATTCCAAGCCCGCGCAGCAGCGGCACCAGGAGCAGCAGCGCTGCGAACAGCGCCAGGAAACAGATCCCCGCTCGCCGGGAAACCGGCATGGCGAGCATCTGCGGAGGCACACCGCCCGCTGCACCCGGTGCCGCACGGCAGAACCACAGCCCGGCAAGGCCGCCCAGCACGATCGCGCAGATCTGGCCCAGGGAGGTCGGCGCGAACAGGGCGACGACCAGGGCGAGGGTGGCGATCGAGGCGCGCTGCCGGTCCGGGCAGAGGCTGCGC
>CAXSEG010000032.1:0-22077 GCA_964235545.1 uncultured Acetobacteraceae bacterium | reverse complement strand
CGGTGGCGTTCATGGGCCTGGCGCAGTTCGCCGGGCACTACCCGGCGCAACTGTCGGGTGGCATGCGCCAGCGCGTCTGTATTGCCCGCACCTTGGTTCAGCAGCCGCGGCTGATCCTGCTGGACGAGCCGTTCGGCGCGCTGGATCAGCAAACCCGGCTGCTGATGGGCGACGAACTCCTGCGGCTATGGCGGCAGACCGGCGCCACCGTGCTGCTGATCACCCACGCGCTGGACGAGGCGGCGATGCTGTCCGACCGGGTCGGCGTGATGTCGGCCCGGCCCGGCACGTTCATAGATCTGGTGAAGACCGGCTGGCCGCGTGACCGCGACAGCCGCGTCGTGTCCGACCCGCATTTCGGCGAGCTGACCGCGCGGCTCTGGACCTCGTTGCGAGCGGAGTCGCTGCGTACCATGAACCAGGATGGGGGCGCCAGGGCGTGACACGCGGCCGTACCGTCTTGCTCGTGCGCGCGGCGCTGCTGGCGGGGTGTGTCCTGCTGCTCGAAGCGGCGTGCCGGAGCGGACTGATCGACCCGCAGGCTGTGTTGCCGCCGACTGAGATGGTGGGAGCCATGGTGGACGCGCTGTGGTCGGGCAGCGCCACCGAGCCGACGCTGCAGACCTTCAGCACGGTGGCTCTGGCGTGGGTGTGCAGCGTCGCGGGCGGCACCATGCTGGGGGCGGGTCTGCATGCTGCACCCCGGCTGCGCCGCGCCATCGATCCCCTGCTGGCCTCCTACTACTCGGTGCCGACCTTCGTGTTCTACCCGCTGCTCGTGGCGCTGCTTGGGCTGAGCATGGCGCCGCTGGTGGTGCTGGGTGTGATGTCGGCCGTGCCGGCGGTGGTGATCAGCACGTTGTCCGGACTGGACAGCATCACCCCCGTGCTGCGCAAGGTGGCGCGCGTGCAGCGGCTCGGGCCGATGCGCACCTTGGTCTCCGTCATGCTGCCCGCCGCCATGCCGGCCTTGTTTGGCGGCCTCAAGCTAGCCCTGAGTTACGCCCTCATCGGCGTGATCGCGGGTGAGTTCATCCTGTCGGGCAGCGGCCTCGGCTACGCGATCTCCTATGCCTATCAGGCCTTCGATACGCGCACGATGTACGGGCTGATGCTGTTCGTGCTTCTGGTCGCCGTGCTCGCCAACGCCGTGCTCTACACCTGGGAGGGCCGGCTCGCCCGCCGCCGGGTGCGGTCATGAGCGCGACGACTCCTCGCAGCGCGGTGCGGCCACGCGGCGGCGCCACCGACATGCTACTGCTGCTCGTGGCGGTGCTGTTGTTGTGGCAGGCGGTCGGTAGCTGGACGGAGGGCATGGCCATCACCGGCCCGCTCGTGACCTTCGCCTATGTCGGCCAACTTGTGCTCACGGCCGGGTTCTGGGGGCAGGTTTGGGCCACGCTGGCCGCCTTCTTGCTGGCCTTCGCGCTGTCGACGGCATGCGGCCTGCTGCTCGGACTGGTGCTGGGACTGGGCCGATTTGCCGGGGACGTGATGGAGCCGGTGCTGGCCGGTTTCTACACGATCCCAAAGGTCACGCTGTATCCGGTCGTCCTCTTGCTGTTCGGGCTCGGCATGAGCGCCAAGGTGGCGTTCGGAGTGATGCACGGCTTGGTGCCGGTCACGCTGTTCACCATCGCGGCGATCCGGACGCTGCCGCCGACGCTGCCGCGGACCGCCCGTGCCCTGCGGCTATCCCCCGGCCAGACCATGCGATGGATCCTGTTGCCTGCCTGCCTGCCGCAGATCGTGGCCGGACTGCGCTTGGGCTTCTCGCTCACTCTGCTGGGAGTGCTGATTGGCGAGATGTTCAGCTCCCAGCGCGGATTGGGCTTCCTGCTGGTCAGCGGCATGGCGCAACACAACGTGGCGCTTAGCACGGCGGTGGTGCTGGTGATTGTGGTATTCGCCGTGGCAGCCAACACAGCGATGCTTCGGCTGAGCCGTAGGGCGGTTCGTTCGGCCTGACGCCTATTAGGGCGGAGTGGGCCCTCCTGCTAGCCTGGCTGCCAGGCGGCATTGAATCCCGCAGCACACGCGGATACTCGACGTAGACCTGTACGGCCGCGCGCAGGTGATGCGGGTCGACGGGCAGGCCGGCGTCGTTGGCGTTCGCGATCTTGGCTTTCACGTACGCTGCCGCCTCGGCCGGGATGATCAGGTCGTCCTTGAAGGCCGACAGGCGATTGCACATGAGCTTCAGCGGGTCACGGCCGATCGACACCGTGTCGTCGCCGGCGGCGAGGTTCATCGCTTTCATGACCCGCTTGACGACGCGCCGGCTATCGTCGGCGTCCATGATGTCGAAGCCAGGCCTCAGGCCTGCGATCTCCGGTTCCGCCCGGAGCTGGCTGGCACCGAGGCCGTGGAACGTGCCGACCCAGTAAGGTGCAGCGCCGTCGCCCAGAAGAGTGCGAATGCAGGCCGTCATCTCGCCCGCCGCCTTGTTGGTGAAGGTCACCGCGAGGATGCGTGAAGCTGGCATGCCGCGCACCTCGAGCCGGTGCGCTACTCCGGCTGTCAGCTTCTTGGTCTTCCCGGCGCCCGCGCCGGCAAGGGCGAGCACGGGCCCGGTCAAGGCGGCGGCTGATGCTTGCTCGGCTGTCAGCCCAGTGAGCAGATCATTGGATCTCGACATTGCACTCCATCCCTGGACAAAGGATCAGCTGTTGATCGTCGGTGAAGACCGTGAGCGGCGCCTCGAAACCCCATGCGCTGTTGTCATCGCGCTCGGCATCGACCAGCAGGCCTTCGACGAACCCGTCCCCTCCAAATTTGTTCGATGGCGACCAGGAGGTCTTGTAGACCATCCCCGTTCGGAGACAGCCGGCAGCGAGCGCGCTTGCGCGCGGGCAGCTCCTTGCGGCTTGTCCGGCGCAAACGGCATCGATCCTGATTGTTGATTGCTCGTCCATGACGCAAGCGTCGCGCCGCTCGTAGCGAATGGTGACTTGCTAGTGAGCTTAGGGTGGACACGGACGAGGCAAACGGCTTAACGGGCCAGGGGGTCAAATGCGACCCGTTAAGGCCTACTAACACTTTGACTTGATAAGAATGTTGCGCAGCGTTGGGACTCATATCATTCCCGATACTCAAGCGTAGTGTGCAAACGGCACCGCTCAGGCGCCGTCGGCAAAATCGAAAATCGAGGGAATGGCACGGTGGGCCAGGCTGGGTAGATGAAGACCACCCTGCCCGGTGGAGCCCCGCGTCACGATGTGTCGGTGACCGAAGGCGTGCGCGATGTTGGCCATCAACTTACGCGTGGGACCGTGTCCGTCATTGTGGTAGAATTTGTAGTGTAGTTGACCACTTCCTCTTGATTGATTTCGATCAACAGACTCACCACGAGCATGGACGCTATCCTGCTCATCGGGCTGGGCTACAATAAGCGCGGCATAGCAGATCGCATCAAACCTGAGGAGCTTCCATGGCCGAATTACGCGTGTGCCTGACGTTCGACCACGACAACGCCTCGTCGTTCATCTCCCGCGGCTGGACCAGCCCTACGCTTATCTCCGCGGCGATTTTCGGCATCGTCGCCGTGCCCCGCATCACCCGCAGCCCAGTGTCGATCGTCAGCTGGGGGTGCGCCAACTCCGCTCCCTGATCCCAGGTCAGCAATCGCCGGAGCAGCTGGGGCAGCGTCGTGATCGTGCGCGCAATCGCGTCGCGCACCGCCTCGGCGCCATGCCCGGCGAGTGCAGGCCCGTTCTTCACGCGCGGTCCGCCGGGTGAACTGGATCGTGGCCGTTGCCGGGTCGATGGCCTCGGCGAGGGTGTCAAACAGCAAGGGCGCGCCATCTGCCTCCCGGGCCGCGATCAGGTCCCGTACCACGTCCTGCTGCCCATAGACGGTGACGTGCTTGCCCGTCAGTCTGGCGATGTCCACCAAATGGTCCGCGCCGCCGAAGCGCAGCACGATGCCCCCGTGCAGCAGCCCCTCGGCGTGCAGCCGCGCGCCGGTGCCGGCTTCGTCCATCGTGTCCACCGTGCCCTGCTCCAGCACGCCGGCCCGCACCCGGCCCAGCACGTAGCCGCGGGAGCGGCTCTCCAGGACCACGGTGTCGATGCCCGCGACGTGCAGCAAGCGGGCAGCGGCTCTCCAGGACCACGGTGTCGATGCCCGCGACGTGCAGCAAGCGGGCGAGAAGCAGGCCGGCTGGCCCGGCCCCAATGATTCCGACTTGGGTGCGCACTTCGCTTCGTTCCGGTCTGTTGGCGGGGAGCGTAGCCAGGCCCGGTCACGGGTGCACGCCCGGCGGCACGGCCAGGGACGCGTTCCAGGCCGCTGTGTCCACGGTCCTGCCGTCACGTAATCTTAACTGACCCGGCGCGGGGGCCCCGCCTATGACCGCCCTACCCAGCCAGGGTCGCGCGGAGCTTAGACAAGTCCGTTATGAACGCCATCCATGATGCACCGCGGCCCGCGCACCGGTATCGCGCCATCTTCATCTCCGACCTCCACTTGGGCACCAAGGACTGCCGGAGCGATTTCCTGGCGGACTTTCTGCGCCAGAGCACCAGCGATTCCCTGTATCTGGTGGGCGACATCGTCGATGGCTGGCGGTTGCGGAAATCCTGGTATTGGGACGCCTCGCATGACGAGGTCATCCGCCTGATCCTGAAGAAGGCCCAGTCCGGAACGGAGGTCACCTACATCCCGGGCAACCATGACGAAATGGTCCGGGCCTGGCTGCCGATGGGCCTCGAGGTCGCCGGCGTGAAGCTGCGTCCGGATGCCGCCCACAGGACGGCGGATGGGCGGCGCTTGCTGGTGATGCACGGCGACGAGTTCGACAGCGTGGTGCGTTACGCCAAATTCCTGGCCTTGCTCGGGGACCAAGCCTACACTGCGGCTCTGGTGGCAAACCGTCACTTCAACGCCGTCCGAAGGCGCCTTGGACACCCGTATTGGTCGTTGTCCGCGTGGCTGAAGCGCCGGGTGAAGGAAGCGGTCAAGGCGATCGACCGGTTCGAGCATGCGGTGGCGAACGAGGCGAGGCGGCGCGGGTTCGATGGCGTGGTGTGCGGCCACATCCACCATGCCGAGATGCGGGAGGTGGGTGGCGTGCTCTACATCAACGACGGCGACTGGGTGGAGAGCTGCACCGCGCTCGTCGAGCACGAGGACGGACGGCTGGAGTTGATCGATTGGGCGGCCGAGAACCGCCTGTCGTTCGCGGCCCCACGGCGCGCGGGGATGACCGTTCCTGCCTGACGCCGGACTGCCGGCGGATATCCAGGCGCCGCAACGCATCCTCATCATCTCGGACGCCTGGCTGCCGCAGGTGAACGGCGTGGTGCGGACGCTTTCGGCGCTCGTCCGGGAGCTGACGGCGATGGGGCACACCGCCGAGGTGATCGGCCCGGACCAGTTCCGCACCGTGCCATGCCCGACTTATCCGGACATCCGGCTCTCGCTTTTGCCGCGGCGGCGGCTGGCGCGGCTGATCGACGCGTTCGAGCCCGAGGCGCTGCATATCTCGACCGAGGGGCCGCTCGGCATCGCGACGCGGGCCTTGGCGATCCGGCGGGGCTGGCGGTTCACCACGGCCTTCCACACGCGGTTTGCGGAATATCTGCACGCCCGCACCCGGGTGCCGACCTGGCTTACCTACGTGTGGCTGAGGCGCTTCCATAGCGCCGGGGCGGGGCTCATGGTCGCGACCGCAAGCCTGCGGCAGGATCTGGCGGCGCGCGGGTTCCGCAACATCCGGGCCTGGTCGCGCGGCGTGGACCTGGACGCGTTCCAGCCGGAGCCGCGGGAGGCCTGGCCTTATCCCCGCCCCGTCTTCGCTTATGTCGGGCGCGTCGCGGTGGAGAAGAACATCGGCGCCTTCTTGAGCCTGGACCTGCCGGGCAGCAAGGTGGTGGTGGGCGACGGCCCGGCCCGTGCCGGGCTGGAGCGGCGCTACCCGGACGCGCATTTCATCGGCATGCGGCACGGCACGCCGTTGGCGGCGGCGTTCGCCGGGTCCGACGTGTTCGTGTTCCCATCGCTGACCGACACGTTCGGCCTGGTTCTGCTCGAGAGCCTCGCCTGTGGCACCCCGGTCGCGGCCTTTCCGGTCACCGGGCCGGCGGACGTGCTGCTGGACGGCGGGCCAGGCGTGGGGGCCACCGGCACCGATCTGCGGGAGGCGGCCTTGCGGGCCTTGGCGACCGGGGACCGGGCCGCCTGCCGGGCCCATGCGGACCGGTTCTCCTGGCGGGCCTGCGCCGAGTCGTTCATCGATAACCTTGTGCCGGTGACGCAGCCGGGCTCGGAGCTTGCGCCTGACCCATGGATCGCCCAGGCGGGCGGGCTGCGGGCCGTGCCCAACGACTGATGACTTCACGTTGGAAGCCCGCGACAGTCGCACGCCGGGGCGCCGGGCTGGCACGGGGGCCAGGGCCATGCTACCCGCGCCGCGGATACTTGGATCGTCACCGTGTTGAAAAAGCTGCTGCGGAGTGCGGGCGTGCAGGCGGTTACGGCGCGCCTCGTGGGGCTTTATCTGCACATCGCCCTGCGCACCACGCGCTGGACGTTGGTGGGCACGGAGCACATTGTCGAGCACATCGCCGGCCGCCCCGCCATCGCCGCGTTCTGGCACGAGCGGCTGCCGATGCTGCCGGCACTGTGGTTCCACATGTGGGCGCGGGGTGCGCGCGGGGTACCGCGCGTCCTGGTTAGCAAGCACCGGGACGGCCGTTTCATCGGCACGGTGGTGCGGCGCTTCGGGGTGCAGGTGGTGCACGGCTCCTCCTCCAAGGACGGGACGGCGCGGGATGTGACGGAGAAGGGCGGTGCCGCCAGTATCCGCGTTCTGCTGGGCGAGTTGCAGGCGGGGCAGCACGTGCTGATCACGCCGGACGGGCCGCGTGGCCCGCGGCGGCGGGCAGCGCCGGGGGTGGCGCAGCTGGCCGGGCTGTCGGGCGCGCCGGTTCTGCCCGTGGGCGCGCAAACCACCCGGCACCGCGTGCTGCCAACCTGGGACCGGATGCACGTGCCGCTGCCGTTCGGGCGCGGTGTGATCGTGTGCGGCATGCCAATCGCCGTGCCGCGCGAGGGATGGGACGCTGCGCTGCCCGCGATCGAGGCGGCGTTGAGCCAGGTGGCCGACGCCGCCGACCAGTTGTGCAAGCGGTGAGCGGCCGGGCGCTCGCCTGCGCCTGGGGCGGTGCGGCGGCCCTGCTGGCGCCGGGGCTGCGCATCATGCTGGCCCGCCGGGTACGCCGCGGCAAGGAGGTCGCCGCACGCCTGCCGGAGCGATATGGGATCGACCCCTTGCCCCGGCCGGCCGGTCGGCTGGTCTGGATCCATGCGGCGAGCGTGGGGGAGACCGTCTCGGTCATCCCCGTGCTGGAGGCGCTGCAGGGCCGCGTGGCGCTGCTGGTGACGACGGGGACGCTGACGGCGGCGCGGCTGCTGGCCCAGCGCTGCCCCGGCGTGCCGCACCGCTTCGTGCCGCTGGACGTGCCGCGCTGGGTCGCTCGGTTCCTGGACCACTGGCGCCCGGACGCCGCGGCGTTCGTGGAGAGCGAGCTGTGGCCCAACATGCTGGCCGCGTGCCGCCGCCGGGGGGTGCGGCTGCTGCTGCTGAACGGACGGCTCTCGGAACGCAGCCGCGCCGCCTGGGCCCGGGCGCCGGGGTTTGCCCGCCAGGTCGTGGGCACGTTCGACGCGGTGTGGGCGCAGTCGGACGGCGATGCGGACCGGCTGCGGTCCCTCGGGGCGCGGGCGGTGCGGTCGCCGGGCAATCTGAAATTCGCCGCCGCCGCATTGCCGGCCGACCCGGCGGAGCTGGCCCGGCTCGGGGCGATGCTGGGCGACGGTCCGCGGTGGCTCGCCGCCAGCACGCATCCGGGCGAGGAGGCGATCGTGGCGGACGTGCACCGCCGCCTGCTGGCCGACCATCCCGGCTTGCTGACCGCCATCGCACCGCGCCATCCGGAACGGGGCCCGGCGCTGGCGGCTGAATTCGGGGCACAGCGGCGGGGGGCGGGGGAGCACCCCGTTGCGGGCGGGCTGTGGGTCGCAGACGGGCTGGGGGAGCTCGGCCTGCTCTACCGGCTGTTCCCGTGCGTGTTCGTCGGCAAGAGCCTGGTGCCCGGCGGGGGCGGGCAAAACCCGCTAGAGCCGGCGCGGCTCGGCTGTTCGCTGGCAGCCGGCCCGGCGATGGCCAACCAAATGGAGGCGGCCGGCGTGCTGTCCCGCGCCGGCGCCTTGGCAACGGTCGCGGACGCGGCGGCGCTGGCGGCTTGGGTGGACGGCCAGCTGCGGGACCCCGCCGGGTGCGCCGCCGCCGGCCGGGCCGCGCGGCAGGTGGCCAACGCCGATGCCGGGCTGCCCAAGACAGCGGCAGAGGCGCTGCTGGCGATGGCCGGCTGATGCAGGCGCCGGCCTTCTGGCAAACGGGCGGCCTGCTGCCCAACCTGCTGGCGCCGGTCGCCGCGGTGGTGGCTGGCAGCACCGCCCGGCGCGTCGCCCGGCCTGGCTGGCGCGCGCCCGTGCCGGTGGTGTGCTGCGGCAATGCCGGCGTGGGCGGTGCGGGCAAGACGACGCTGGCGCTGGACCTCGGCGCCCGGCTGGTGAGGCGCGGGGCACGGGTGGCGTTCATCACGCGCGGCTATGGCGGCCGGGTCGGGGGCACGGCCCGGGTCGATACCCTGCACACGGCGGCCGATGTGGGGGATGAGGCTATTCTGCTCGCCGCAGTGGCGCCGACCCTGGTGGGGGCGGACCGGGCGGCGAGCGCGCGGCTGGCGGTGGCGGCGGGGGCGACGGTGCTGGTGATGGATGACGGCCTGCAAAACCCGGGGCTGGAGAAGGATCTCTCGTTGCTGGTGATCGACGGTGCCGTGGGGTTCGGCAACGGCCGCGTGATGCCGGCCGGGCCGTTGCGCGAGCCGGTGCAGGCGGCGGCGGCGCGGTGCCATGCGGCGGTGCTGATCGGCGGGGACGCGCATGGTGCGGCGGCGCGCCTCCCCTCCCTGCCCGTGCTGCGCGCGACGCTGCGGCCCGAGGCGCCGGATCTCGAGGGGCGGACGGTGTTCGCCTTCGCCGGCATCGGCCGCCCGGCCAAGTTCTTTGCCACCGTGGCGCAGGCAGGGGCGGTGCTCGCCGGGCAGCGCGCCTTCCCCGACCACCACTGCTACCGCTCCACGGAGTTGCTGCTGCTGGCCCGCGATGCGGCGGCGCTCGGTGCCGCCCTGGTCACCACGCCCAAGGACGCGGTGCGCCTGCCGCCGGATTGGCGCGGGCGCGTGATGGTGGCGGGCGTGTCGCTCGCCTGGGCGGACCCGGCAGCGATCGACGCCCTTCTCGGCAACGTGGCATGAGCCTGGCGTTCCGGCTGGAGGCACTCGGCGCCTATGCGCTGCTGCGGCTGTTTCGCGCACTCGGGCCGGTGCGGGCATCGAACCTGGGTGGGGCCGTGATGCGCCTGATCGGTCCGCTGCTGCCGGTGACGCGCGTGGCGGAGATCAACCTGCTTCTGGCGCTGCCGGAGCTGGACGCGGCGGGGCGGCGCCGGGTGATCCGGGGTGCGTGGGAAAATCTCGGGCGCACGCTGGGCGAGTTTCCTCATCTCGGGCAGCTCGAGCAGACGGCATCGGGGCCCGGCTGGGAGCTGGAGGGAGAGGAGACGTTGCTGGCCTTGATCGAGCGGGGCGGGCCGGCGATCTTCTTCTCCGGCCATATCGGCAATTGGGAGATGCTGCCGGTCGCCTGCGCCGCGCATGGACTGACGCTGGCGTCCATATTCCGCGCCGCCAGCAACCCGGCGGTGGACGCGCTGGTCGCCCGGATGCGGCAGGACGCCACCCGCATGAAGGTGCCGATGTTCAGCAAGGGCGCAGCCGGGGCCAAGGCGGCGATGGGCTACCTGCGCGCCGGCGGCTATCTGGGCCTGCTGATGGACCAGAAGCTGAACGACGGGATCGCGGTGACGCTGTTCGGCCACACGGCGATGACGGCCCCCGCGCTGGCGGTGCTGGCGCTGCATTTCCGCTGCCCCGTGGTGCCCGGCGTGGTGCAGCGCATCGGCCCGGCGCGCTTCCGGCTCGTGTGCGAGCCCCCGATGGCGGTGCCGGACACGGGTAACCGCAAGATCGACATGGTGACGGTGACGCAGGCGATGAACCACTGCCTGGAACGGTGGATCCGCGAGCGGCCAGAAAGCTGGCTATGGATGCACCGCCGCTGGCCGAAGGAGCATTACCAGCGCGACATCAGATGAACGTTGTTGAGTCCTATTCTGGAACAACGTTCGGTGTAAGGCCATGTCCTTTTTGAACATTGTTCAAGAAAAAATCATGATGCTGAAGACCGTTGTCACCCTGTTTCGCGGATCGGCCGCCGCGGCGGGGGGAAGAGCTTGCCGACCGTAACGCGCTGCTGATCCTGGACCAGCAGACGCGGGATTCGCAGGCCAGCCTGGCCCGAGCGCAACGGGCGCTCGCCGTCGCCCTGGCGGAGGATGCGCAGGAGGGCCGCCGGTGTACGGCACTGCAACAGCGTATCGCCGGGCTGGAGCAGCGCGCCCGTGCCGCCCTGGCAGCGGGGCGCGAGGATCTTGCCATCGAGGCGGCCGGAACAATCGCCGACCTGGAAGCGGAGTGCCAGGCTGGCGTGCTGGCCCGGACTGTGTTCGCCACCGAGATTGCGGCCCTGCGCCGCAGCGTTGCCGGGTCGGCGCATGGCGGAGCTGAACCGGGGCCGCCGGGTCGCCGAAGCGGTCCGCATATCCCGCCGCGGCCGGATCGAGCCTGACCCGGTTCTCTGCACCCTCTCGGACGCGGAGGCCACGCTGGCCCGGTTGCACGAACGGCAGGAGCGGGCGGCCGGCGCCGAAGATGCGCTGGGCGCAGTCCGTGCCGAGACGCGGCCGCAAACCACGGAGGAGCGCCTTGCCGAGGCCGGATTCGGGCCAGCCATTCGCCCGACCGCGGCCAGCGTGCTCGCCCGACTGAAGCAAGCCTGAACCCTCAACCAGGAGGCGACCATGAGCCAGAACCAAGCCGATATCCAGGCACCCGCCTGAGTGGTCTTCACTTACTGCTCGTTCGCGATCTCGATGCTCAGCGTCGTGGTGGGCATCTTCCTGCTGCTGATCGACCTTTGGATGCGCGGGTTCCTGTTCATCGGGCTGCTGATGGTGGTGCAGTCCTCCATCACGATGACCAAAACGCAGCGCGACCTGCATGAGGGCTCGCGTATGGTGAACCGCATCGAGGATGCGCGGACGGAGCGGCTGCTGATGGAGGCGGGGCGGTAGGCGACCGCGACAGGGCAAACCCTAGCGGTTCACGTCCCGCACATAGGCCATCAGCTCGGCCGCGCGGTGGCGGCCCGTGTGCTGTTGCAGCACACGGGAGCGGGCCCGGTCCGCCATCGTGACGCGCACGTGCTCGGGCGTGTCGCGCAGGGCGTGCAGCACGTCTTCCGGCTTGTGCGCGACGACGATCTCGACATCGGGGCGAAGCAGCGTCTCCAGGCCGGGCCACCAGTCGGTGATGATGGGGGTGCCGCACGCCGCCGCCTCGAACAGGCGAACGCTCGGGCTGTAGCCGGCGCGGATCATGTCCGCACGGGTTATGTTAAGTGTGTAGCGTTGCGAGGCATAGAACGCGCGATGCTCGCTGGGGGCGGAATGTTCGGCGCGGACCACGTTGGCCGGCCAATGCACGACGGAGGGGTATTGCGGCCCGGTGACGTTGAACCGCCCCTCGGGCCAGAGGCGGGCGGGGCTACACAACAGCAGGTCCAGCTTCGGCTGCCGATCGGGCGAGTAGGTGCCGAGATAACCCAGGTCACAGGACAGCTGGACCGACGGGTCGGGCGTGTTCAGGTCGGGATCGGCCGAGCAATACAGGGCGCGTGCGGCCTTGGCCCCGAAGCGGCGCTCGATCGCGCGCAGCGTCGGGCCGCCGGTGAAGGACAGATACAGGTCGAAGCCAGGGACCAGCTCCGGCGTGATGTAGTCGCACCGGCCCTGCGCCAGGGCCGCCAGTGTCACCGGCGTATCGATATCATAGAATGCCTTCACCCCGCGTGCCGTCTGCTGCACCCATAGGCAGACCGCATGGCCGTCGGCCACGTACGAGCCGACGATCACCAGATCCGCCTTGGCCACCGCCTCCGTATGGCATTCCGCCAGTTCGTCTGCATTGGTGTATAGGACCGTGTCGCAGAACGGCGGATGCGGCATATCGCGATGGGCGGCGTACCAGGGACGGTCCTGTTCCAGGAACAGGACGTCCTGCCCGGATTGTGCCAGTCCCGAAACCAACGAGCGGAACGTCGTCGCGTGCCCATTCCCCCAGGACGACGTGATGGACAGGCCGATGATGACGATCTTCACGGAGTGGGTTCCGGCAGGGAATTTACGATCAAGCTTGCGGGGTCGCTTTCTTTGATGCGCGATTCACGTAGGTGGGGGCGTCGATCGGGGCAAGGTACGATGCGCTCTGCGAGTCCTTGCCTTGTTGCATCTCGGCCACGAAACGTCCGCGTCGGTGATATACGCGTGCTTCGGTCGGAGCGCGGGGAACCATGTCCGACATGGATCACATACGTGAGAGGCGCGTTCGCGGTTGCGCTTTAGCGCGCATCAAGCGGAGGCGTGCTTCCGCGGCAACAGGTAGGGTATCTTCCTGTCCCGGCCTTCACGGGAGAATGTTGGGGTGAGGGAAGGCCGCACAGATACGGATCCTTAGCTCCCTCGCCCCGGTCCGCTTCCAACGGGGGGAGAGAAGGCGGTCCTACTATTTGAGGCCGTACAGGTCGGAGGCTTGGTCCGCCGTAATCAGACCGTCGCGCAGGTCGCGCTCGACGAGAGCGCGGTCCCGCGTCTTTGGGTCGCCCATGCCGCCGCCGCCTGGCAGCTCGAGAAACAGCCGTTCGCCGTCGGGGATGATCTGGAAACCCTTGGTCCGCAGCGTGGCGCCCGATGTCAGCGTAACACGGCCGGCGGCGCCATCCTCGCCGCCGTCGCGGCCCCTTGGAGCGTTGCCGACGCGGTCGAAGATGGCGTTGCAGGCGAATTCGAGGTCGTCGCGGCCGGCGATCTCCATGATCTGGCCCAGCCCGCCGCGGGTGCGCCCGGCGCCACCGCTGCCAGGGCGTAGTTCCTTGCGCCAAATCACGATAGGGGCGACCGCCTCGGTGGCTTCGACCGGCATGGTGCGCACGCCGGAGGGGAAGGCGGTCGCGTCCAGCCCGTCCAGTGTGGGCCGTGCGCCGGTGCCGCCGCTGTTGAAGGTGATCACCTCGAAATCCGGCAGCACGGGCCGGTTCGGGCGGGACTGGCCGGACACGGCGCCGCCGCCGCGCAAAGGCGGATTCCACAGGCAGGACGCCCCCTCCGCCGCCACCCGGTCGGGCACGGCGCCGTGCAGGCAGCCCATCACCAGATCCGGCAGGAGGTGGCCGATCACATGCCGAACCGCGACCGGGTAGGGCCGCGGCGCATTCAGGATGCAGCCTTCGGGGATGATGCAGCGGAACGGCTCGAGCGAGGCGGTGTTGTTCGGGATGTCCGGCGCGACCACGACCTTGAGGCCGAAGGCGGTGTAGGCGCGGGTGTAGGCGGCGGGCACGTTGATTCCGCGGGTGGACAGTCCCGAGGTGCCCTCGAAGTCGACCGTGATGCTGTCCGATCCGATCGTCATCGCGGCGTGAAGGGTGACGGGCGCCTCGTAGCCGTCGCTCCCGATCTCGGCACGGTGGGTGCCAGGCGGCAGGGCGGCGATGGCGGCGACCGTGGCACGGCGGCTCGCCTCGAAAATGTGGCTGGCGAGGTCGTCCAGCCCATCCAGGGCGAACTCACCCATCATCTCGTCCAGCCGGCGGATCCCGGCGTCGTTGCAGGCGCAGAGGGAGTAGACGTCCCCCTCCAATTCGACCGGCAGGCGGGTGCCGGCGCGCAGGATGTCGAACAGCGTCTCGTTGGCGACGCCGCGGTCGAAGCATTTGACGATCGGGATGTACATTCCCTCCTCGAACACCGACCGGCCTTCCGGCCCCATGCCTAACCCGCCGACATCGATCACGTGCGCCGTGTTGGCGAACAGCCCGACCATGCGGCCGCCGTGGAAGGCGGGGGACACGACGGTCAGGTCATGCAGGTGCCCTGTGCCGAGCCAGGGGTCGTTGGTGATGTAATGGTCGCCGGGGTTCATGGTGGCGGCGGGGAAGCGGCGCAGGAAGTGGCCCACGCTTTCCATCATCGAGTTCACGTGCCCTGGCGTGCCCGTGACGGCCTGGGCCAGCATGCACCCCTGCAAGTCGAACACCCCGGCCGAGAGATCCCCCGATTCACGCACCGTGGTGGAAAAGGCGGTGCGGATCATCGTCTGCGCCTGTTCCTCGACGACGGCGATAAGGCGGTTCCAGAGAATGCCGTAGGCGAGTGGGGTCATGCTGCTGCTCCGGCTGCGCGTGGTCCGTGCGCGATCTTCCCAGGGCCTGTGCCTTTGGCAGACGCCGGCTCCGGACGGACGCATCGCACCCGATCACAGTAGCGGCTTTCACCGCCGGGTAAATGTGCGTTCCGGGCAGGTGCAGGCAGGAAGGGACGACGCAGGTGCTGCCTCCTCCCTCGCTCGTCCTTCACAGGAAAGGGAGAGGAGTTGAGCGCCGAACATTGGAAGGGGACCGTCTCTCAGGCCGCTTGGGCGCGGGGCGGGGGCTTGCGGCGGCGGCCGATGCTGGCAACGGCTTCGGCGATGGCGGCGCTGCCCGTCCTGGCTGCTTCGGCGGCTTGCTCGGCGCGGCCGATCGCGTCCGCGACGGTGCCGGTGCCCTGTGCCACGCGCTGCACGCTGCTCGCGATCTCGGCGGTGGCGGCGCCTTGCTGCTCGACGGCGCAGGCGACCTGGGCGGCGAGCGTGCTGATATCCTCGATCCGGCCGGATATCGCGCGGATCGCGCCGATGCTTCCCTGGGTGGCGGACTGCATGGCCGCGATCTGGCCGCCAATCTCCTCCGTGGCGCGGGCGGTCTGCGCGGCCAGATTCTTCACTTCACCCGCCACCACGGCGAACCCGCGCCCGGCATCCCCGGCGCGCGCGGCCTCGATCGTCGCGTTCAGTGCCAGCAGGTTGGTCTGCGCCGCGATATCGCCGATCAGCCGCACCACGTCCCCAATGCGCCCCGCGGCGTTCGCCAACTCCTCCACCGACTCGTCCGTGCGCTTGCTCTCCGCCGCAGCCTGCCGGGCGCTCTCGGCGCTGCGGGCGACCTGGATGGCGATCTCGCTGATCGAGGCGGAGAGCTGCTCCGATGCGCCCGCGACTTCGCCGATGCTGCGGGCAGCGAGCTCGGCCGCGCCGCGCACCGCCGCCATCTCCTCCGTCGCGATCTGCATACTGTGCGCCACATCCTGCCGGGCGACGTGCATCTGGCTGGCAACGCCGTCCACCACCGCCACCTCCTCCGCGGTGTGCCGCTTCAGTCTCTCATGATCTTCCTGCTCGGCCCCGAGCGCACGGTTGGCCACCGCCAGCGCCCCTTCCAGCTCTACCACCCTGGCCTGACCCATTGCGACACTGGCGCGCAACGCGACCTCCCGCTGTAGCACGGCGCCGAACCGGCCACGCACGCGAACCGTGCCATCCTCGACGGCCAAAGCCGCGAAACACCAAGACAGCGTTGCCGCCATCAGCACGGTGGCGACGACGAGCCCGGCTCCTGCTTCGAGCCAGACCTCTATCTCCGCCTCCGCCGCCCAGGCGGTTCCGGCCGCGACCAGGCCATAAAACAGCACGGCTACTCCGATGAGGAGCGGGCCGGCAGAAGGGCGGCTGGATGGTGTGGTGCGGCGGGACATATGACGCTCAGCTCTCGTTTGAGCGCAGCATGGTGGACAAAGGTTAACACTGGCTGAATCCGAGTAGGCTCAGCTTGGCGCGTTCCCGGGGCTGGCCGACATGGCGGCTTGCCTTACGCGAGCAGGGCGGCGCCTTCCCGAACCTCCTGGCGGTAGATCGTCTAAGTCTTGATGGCGGATACACTTTGCCCCCTGGCCGGTAATCGGCCCTGAGCCCCGCGGAAATCGAGCCTTGCATCGATGCCGCGATCGAATACGGGGACGTAGGAGGCAAGGTTCATGTGGCCGTTGCCGTCCAGCCACTCGGGCTGGACATGGTCGGTGTGCTCGGCCCACATGCACCGGGAGCCCGAAGCCGTCAGACGTTGGTGTCGTCGAACCCGCCGCCGCCGCCGCTGGCATCGTCCCAGCCGCCACCACCGGTGTCGCCGCCTTGCGTGCTACTGTCCCAAGCCGGGTCCACGCCGCCACCGCCGCTTTGGGCATTGTCCCAGCCGCCGCCTTGGCCAGCATCGCCATAGTTGTTAACGATCGTCGTCTCCTGGCTGGGCAGGCCGCCCCCGAAGCCGCCCCCGCCACCGAACATCCCGCCACCCATGCCGCCGCCATGGCCGGAGAACAGGTCCATCAGGGCGTTGCCGGCGACCACGCCGCCGGCCACGCCCGCAGCCGTGGTCAGCGCGGAGCCGAGGAAACCGGAGCCGGAGCGCTGGAACATGCCGGCTTGCATGCCCGAAGGCTGCGGCATCGGAGCCGGCTGGGCGTATTGCGGCGGGGCATATTGCTGCTGCTGAGGTGCGCCGCCCTGGTTCCAGACGCCGGGCGCCTGCTGCTGCGGCGCCGGGCCGCTCCCGCCGAACAGGCCGCCGAGGAAGCCGCGGTGCTGCCCACCCTGCTGGGCGTTCTGCTGAGCCTGTTGCGCTTGCTGCCGGGTCGCCTCCAGCTCGGCCTGCAGGCGTTGGATCCGGTTGGCCGCCTCAGTCAGCGCAGCCTCCTGCACGACGGCCATCTGGGTGATGCGGTAGCGCGCCTCGGGATGGGTCTGGAACTGTTGGGCGATGTAGCGGTCCGCCTCCGGGTCGATCGGCGGCAGCGCAGGCTGGTTTGCCTGCATACCGCCGAAGCTGGAAGCAGCGCCGCCGACGCGGGCGACGAACTTGTCGATAAGGTCGCGTTCCTCGTTGGTCATTCAGATGCACCCTCGTTGATTGGCAGTTCGCCGGCTGTCCGATCTACGACCGACATGGCGCGGTTCCGGAGCCGGTTCAAGTCGGTGACGCATAGGCACGCAGGCGCGGCGCCTCGATGGCCGGGCAGCGGTCCATCACCACGGCCAGCCCGGCGGCACGGGCGCGGGAGGCGGCAGCCTCGTCGATCACGCCCAGCTGCAACCAGACGGAACGGGCCCCAAGGGCAATCGCCTCGTCCACCACCGCGCCGGCGTGGGCAGAGGCGCGGAAGATGTCCACCATGTCGAGCGGCCCGGCCTCGGCCAGCGACGCCACCACGCGCTGGCCGTGCAGAGCCTGCCCGGCGAGCTGTGGGTTGACCGGGGTCACCGGCCATCCGCGGGAGAGCAGGAAGTGCATCACGCCGTTGGATGGCCTGTCCGCCCGGTCCGATGCGCCGACCAGCGCGATCCGGCGCGTGCCGCACAGAACGCGCCTCACCTCCGCGTCGTCCAGCGCATCGATCCGCATCGCCATAAACTCTCAACGCGGCAGCTTGCCCTGCGTTGCCGGTTCCGTAAGGTGCGCCGCCATGACCCCGGCCGCCCCCAGCTTCCAGGACCTGATCCTGCGCCTGCACCGCTTCTGGGCGGATCAGGGCTGCGTGATCCTGCAGCCCTACGATGTGGAGATGGGGGCGGGGACGTTCCACCCCGCCACCACGCTGCGCGCCGTCGGTCCGAAGCCGTGGAAGGCGGCCTACGTGCAGCCGAGCCGCCGGCCGAGCGACGGCCGTTACGGCGACAACCCGATGCGCATGCAGCATTTCTACCAGTATCAGGTAATCATGAAGCCGGCGCCGGAGGATGCGCAGGCGCTCATGCTCGCCTCCTACGCCGCAATCGGCATCGACCCGGCGCTGCACGACATCCGCTTCGTGGAGGATGACTGGGAGAGCCCAACGCTCGGCGCCTGGGGGCTGGGCTGGGAGGTGTGGTGCGACGGGATGGAGGTGGGGCAGTTCACCTACTTCCAGCAGGTCGGCGGCATCCCGGTCGCGGTGCCCTCGTTCGAGATGACGTATGGGCTCGAGCGGCTGGCGATGTATGTGCAGGACGTGGAGAACGTCTACGACCTCGATTTCAACGGCGCCGGCGTCACGTATGGTGACGTGTTCAAGCGGGCGGAGGTCGAATACAGCGCCCATAATTTCGAGCGGGCGGACACCGCGATGCTGGCGCGGCACTTCGCCGACGCGGAGCGCGAATGCGCGGCGTTGCTGGCGGCGGGGCTGCCGATGCCGGCCTACGACCAGTGCATCAAGGCCAGCCACCTGTTCAACCTGCTGGACGCGCGTGGCGTGATCAGCGTGACGGAGCGGGCGGCTTATATCGGGCGGGTGCGAACGCTGGCGAAAGGCTGCTGTGAGGGCTGGCTGGCGGGGGAAAGCGTTGCTTCTACCATGGCGGCTGAGTGATCTACCTTATGGGAATGCAACTGAATATCAAGAGTGACGAGGCCTACCGCCTTGCGACCCGGCTGTCGGAGCTGACCGGCGAAAGCCTGACGTTGGCCGTAACGGAAGCATTGCGGGCACGGGTCGCCGAGGAGGAAAAGCTACGGGACAAGCAGGCCTGGATTGCGGAGATCATGGCCCTCGGCGCGGAGATCCGGGCGGACTTGACCAAGGACGGCGAGCCGCTCGATTTGAGCACCGACTTCCTCTACGACGACGCGACCGGTCTGCCGATTTGATCATCGACAGTTCCGCTGTCATGGCGGTGATCCTCCCGGAACCAGATAGCGAGGTGATGCTCGGGGCGATGTTCGACAGCCATGAACGCCGGATGTCCGCCGATACCTGGTTGGAGGCCTGCATCGTCGTAAACCAGCGACACCACCCAAGTGCGTCGGCCCGCTTCGAAACGCTACTGGCTAAGCTCAATCTCGACATTGTCGCGGTTACGGCGGAGCAAGCCGCGATCGCCCGTCTTGCCTATGAGCGGTTCGGCAAGGGCAACCACGCTGCCCGCCTCAACTACGGTGACTGCTTCGCCTATGCGCTGGCGAAAATTACCGGTGAGCCGCTCTTGTTCAAAGGTAACGATTTCGGCCGCACCGACATCACACCCGCTTTGCCGGCCTGACCCGGAGAAGCGCGATGCCTGAACTCCTCCTCGAACTCTTCAGCGAAGAGATCCCCGCCCGGATGCAGGCACGGGGTGCGGCAGACCTGTCACGGCTTGTGACGGAGGCGTTGGCCGCACTCGCACCTGGTAGCGTACAGACCTTCCACGGCCCCCGTCGGATCGCGCTGGCCGCTCGGATCAACGCCGGAGTCGCCGCTTCCAGCACCACCGAACGCGGGCCGCGGAGCGCGGCGCCGGAGCAGGCGCTGGCCGGGTTCCTCCGCAAACACGGCGCCACCCGGGACGCGTTGGTGCAGGAAGGGGATTACTGGGTCCTGCACAAGCGCACCGCCGGGCAGGATGCCGCCGCGTTGATCGCGGCCGCCGTGCCGGGCGTGCTGCGCCGCTTCCCGTGGCCGAAATCCATGCGCTGGGGCGGCGCGGGCAGCCTGTTTACCTGGGTGCGCCCGTTGCGCCGCATCCTCTGCTTGCTGGACGGCGAGGTGGTGCCGTTCAACCTGGCCGAGGGCGGGGATGACGGGCACGGCCTGGCCTCGGGCGGCGAGACCGAGGGTCATCGCTTCATGGCCCCGGGCGCCTTCCCGGTGCACTCGGCGGCCGAGTGGCAGGCAGGGTTGCTGGCCAAACGGGTGATGGCGGATGCGGCGCAGCGCCGCCAGCACATCGCGGACGGGGTGGCCGCGCTGGCCGCCGCCCAAGGCCTGACCGTGGTGGATGACCCGGCGCTGCTGGACGAGGTAGCCGGGCTGGTAGAGTGGCCGGTGCCGCTGCTGGGCCGCATCGACCCGGCGTTCATGGACCTGCCGTCCGAGGTGCTGCAGGTCAGTATGCGGGTGAACCAGCGATATTTCGCGCTGCGCAACGCGGATGGCAGTGCCGCCCCGTTTTTCGCCTTCGCCGCGAACATCGAGGCGCCGGATGGCGGCGCCACCATCGTCGCGGGCAACGAGCGGGTGCTGCGCGCCCGGTTCGGCGACGCGCGGCATTTCTGGGATGCGGACCGCAAGGCCAAGCTGGCTGACCGGGTGGCGGCGTTGGACGCGATTACCTTTCAGACCAAGCTCGGCAGCCAGGGTGCGCGGATGCACCGCATCATGCAGCTGGCCCAAACGATCGCCCCCTATGTCGGGGCGGACCCGTCGCTGGCGGCGCGGGCGGCGTGGCTGGCCAAGGCGGACCTGACGACGGGGATGGTGGGCGAGTTCCCGGAGCTGCAGGGCGTGATGGGCCGCTACTACGCCCTGCATGACGGGGAGGACCCCGCCGTGGCAGACGCGGTGCGCGACCATTATGCACCGAAGGGGCCGGAGGACGCGCTGCCGGCCGCCCCCGTTACGCTCGCCGTGTCGCTGGCCGACAAGATCGACCTGCTGGCCGGCTTCTTCGCCGTCGGCGAGCGGCCGACCGGCTCCGGTGATCCGTACGCGCTACGCCGGGCCGCGCTAGGCGTGGTGCGCATCCTGCGGGAGACGCGCTGCCGGCTAAACCTGCGCCCGCTGATCCTGCTCTGCGCCGCCTCCCTGCCCGGGCCGCCGCCGGCCGACGACGTGCTCGGCTTCATCGTCGAGCGGGCGCGGGTGCAGCTGCGCGGCGAGGGGGCCCGGCATGATGTGCTGGACGCCGTGTTCGCCGCCGGTGGGGGCGACGACCTGGCGGCGCTGCTGGCCCTGTCGGAGCAGGTCGGCGCCCTGCTCGACACGCCGGACGGCGCCAGCCTGCTGGTGGCCCACAAGCGCGCGGCCAACATCCTGCGCATCGAGACGGCGAAGGACGGCCCGCATGACGGCGCCGTCGACCCCGCGCTGGTCCAACTGGCGGAGGAGGACGCGCTGCATCACCGCCTGGCCCAAGTGGACGCGGCCTTGCCGGCGTACCTGAATGCCGCCGAGTTCACCGCCGCGATGCAGGCGCTCGCCACATTACGGCCCCCATTGGACGCTTTCTTCGAGCGTGTGACGGTAAACGACACCCATCCGGGTCTTCGCCGCAACCGCCTGCGTCTGCTACACCATGTCCGCGCAACGATGGATCGCGTGGCGGACTTCTCCCGTATTGAGGGCTGATTGATGAGCAAGTGGGTGTACAGCTTCGGCGCCGGCCATAACGAGGGGCGGGCGGACATGCGCAACCTGCTCGGCGGCAAGGGCGCCAACCTGGCGGAGATGGCGTCGATCGACCTGCCGGTGCCGCCGGGGTTCACCATCACCACCGAGCTGTGCACCGCGTTCTACGACAACGGCAAGACATACCCGGACGAGTTGGCCGGTCAGGTGAAGGCGGCCCTGGCCCGCATCGAGGCGGCGGTGGGGCTGAGTTTCGGTGACAAGGCGCATCCGCTACTCGTCTCCGTCCGGTCCGGGGCGCGGGTGTCGATGCCGGGCATGATGGACACGGTGCTGAACCTCGGCCTGAACGACGAGACGGTGCTGGGCCTGGCGCAGGCCAGCGGGGACCAGCGCTTCGCCTGGGACAGCTACCGCCGCTTCATCCAGATGTACGGCTCGGTGGTGCTGGGCGTGGACCACCACCGGTTCGAGGAGATCATCGAGAGCGCCAAGATCGATGCCGGCGTCACCGAGGACACGGCGCTGACCCCGGCGCATTGGCAGGCGGTGGTGGAGGAGTACAAGGCCATGGTGGAGGCCGATCTAGGCCGCCCGTTCCCGCAGGAGCCGGAGGAGCAGCTCTGGGGCGCGATCTCCGCCGTGTTCGGCAGCTGGATGAACCCGCGCGCCAACACCTACCGCCGGCTGCACGATATCCCGGCCAGCTGGGGCACGGCGGTGAACGTGCAGGCGATGGTGTTCGGCAACATGGGCGAGGACTGCGCCACCGGCGTCTGCTTCACCCGCGATCCATCGACCGGCGAGAACCTGTTTTACGGCGAGTTCCTGGTCAATGCACAGGGCGAGGACGTCGTGGCGGGCATCCGCACGCCCC
>CAXSEG010000031.1:0-22377 GCA_964235545.1 uncultured Acetobacteraceae bacterium | reverse complement strand
AGTGGCAGTTCGCCGTCGGCGCGGTGGTGACCCTGCTGCTCGACGTCACCAAGGTTATCGGCTTCCTTGCCATCACCCGCATCGAGTTCAACCTGGTCATGGTCGCGGCAATCCTGACCGTGATCGGCTACTCGACCAACGACAAGGTCGTGGTTTACGACCGCGTCCGGGAGAATCTTCGCAAGTACAAAAGCATGCCCTTGCGTGAACTGATCGACTTCTCGATCAATGAAACGCTGAATCGCACGCTCGGCACGTCGATGACCGTCTTCCTCGCAAGCCTGCCGCTCGCGCTGTTCGGCGGCTCTGCCCTGTCGGGTTTCGCGGCCGTCATGCTGTTCGGCATCGTGGTGGGAACCTCATCCTCCATCTTCATAGCGGCCCCGATCTTGTTGCTGCTGGGGGAGAACCGGTTGCGGCGGGAGTTGCGGGCCACCAAGCCGAAGCCCCGCCCCGCCGAAAGCCTCCGTTAAGCGTGCCCACACGCATTAAGCATTTTTTAGCGTGGATCGTGTACACCGCAGAGGAGTGTGCCGCTCACCCCTTGGCAACGCTGGGCCAACACAGGCTATAAGCACGGGAAAAGCCCAACTGGATATATTGTTGCTTAAACAAGCGGGTACAACGACCCCAATGCAGGTTCTGCTGCTCTGCAACGACCCGGCTTGGATGCTGGCTGCGCAACGCGAGTTCGGCAGCAACAGAAACGTCCTGGGTCGCGCGACCTCCGCGCTCGACGCGCTCTCTCGCCTGGTCAAACCTTCTCACCAGATTGGCCATCTCCTGCTCGAGCCGGATGCCGCCGGGTCGCTGGTGCGGGACCTCGTCGGGGTGACCGCCGGCGAGGTGGGTTCTCAGGTCGAGCTCGTGATACTTGGGGACGATGGCGGCCTGTCCGGCAGCAAGACCGTGCGCCATGCCCGCACGCCCGCCGATCTCGGGCAAGCGCTCCGTGCGCCGGCGCCGGCGCGCCATTTCCGGCCACCGCCGCTATCCTCGTCGGACATGGCCATCACCTTCGACTCCCGCAACGTCGAGTGTCGCTTCCAGCCGATTGTCCGCCTCTCCGACCGCTGCCCCGTCGGCATGGAAACGCTCGTGCGCATGCAGCACCAGGAATACGGCACGATCGGCCCGGACCAGTTCATCCCGCAGATCGAACGCGCCGGCCTGTCCTTGCGGCTGACCGAGGCGGTCGCTCACGCCGCCATGACCACGATCGATCCCGGCCTGCTCGAGCGCCACAACCTGTTCATCAGCATCAACCTACCGCTCGACGTCCTGCTGTTCCCGGAATCGCTCGATCATATCGAAGCGCACCGGCAAGCCTCCGCGATCCCCGTCCAGCGTCTCCTCATCGAACTGACCGAGAGCCGCCCGGTCAACGACCTCCACGGCCTGACCCAGGCGCTGCAGCGCTGGCGGGAAGCTGGCTACCGCGTCGCCATCGACGACATGGGGCCGGAGATGATGAACCAACTCAATCTTTTCGACCTGCCATTCAACGTCGTGAAGCTGGATAAGCAAGTGGTGCTCCAGTCCGAACACGACCCGCTCGCCCGCATCTACCTGAAGCGGACCGTAGCCCAGGCCAAGAGCCGCGCGCTCGAGGTGATCGCTGAGGGGATCGAGAATGAGGCCATGTGGGACCGGATGCGCGACATGGGCGTCGAATACGCGCAGGGCTTCCTCATCGCCCGGGCCCTTCCCGCCAGCGCCGTCCCCGTCTGGCTGGAAGCATGGTCCAACCAGACTGGCCTGCCGCAAGACCGCACGCCTGTCTTGGGTTAGGCAAGCGCGGGCGCTGACCCCCACGGCCGGCCGCTACCGGCCGTAGACCCAATCCGGCAGCCAAAGCGCGATCCCTGGCACCATCGAGAGGATCACCACGCCCACCGCCATCAACCCCACGAACGGCAGCGTGCCGCGGATGATCGGCCCGAGTCCGATATCCGGCGCGATCCGGTTGATGACGAAGATGTTCAGCCCCACCGGCGGGTGGATCAACCCCATCTCCATCACCACCGCCATCACCACGCCGAACCAAACCAGGTCGAACCCGGCGGCGCGCAACGGCGGCAGGATGATCGGCGCGAGCATCAGGATGATCGACACGGGCGGCAGGAAGAAGCCCAGCACGACCACCATCAGCAGGATCGCGGTCAGCAGCAGCCAGCGCGACAGATGCAGCCCGACGATCCACCCGGCTGCACTCTGGCTGATGTGCAGGTAGCTCATCACGTAGCTGTAGAGCAGGCTCATGCCGATGATCATCAGCAGCATCCCGCTCTCCCCCAACGTCCCCTGGAAGATCGGCGCGAGATCGCGCAGCCGCCACGCGCCGTAGATCGCAGCGATCAGCAGCAGGGCCAGCACCGCACCCAACCCGGCGGTCTCGGATGGTGTCGCGATACCGCCGTATAGCGCGATCATCACGCCGCTCAGCAGCAGCAGGAAGGGCAACACCCGCGGCAGCGCGGTCATCCGGTCCCGCATGGAATACGTGTCGGACCGCAGGATCTCGCTCCGTACGCCGCCCGCCTCGGCCACCCGCGTGGCGCGCCCGAACTCCAGCCGCCAATTCACCATCGCCCAGGCGGCGAACATCACGACCAGCAGCACGCCCGGCCCCAAACCGGCCAGGAACAACCGCCCGAGCGACTGCTCGGACGCCACCGCGTACAGGATCAGGACGATCGAGGGCGGCAGCAGGATCCCAAGCGTGCCGCCCGCCGCCACCAGCCCGGCCGCGAAGCCCGGCGAGTAGCCACGCCGACGCATCTCCGGGATGCCGGACGACCCGATCGCCGAACAGGTCGCCGGGCTCGACCCCGCCATCGCAGCGAACAGACCGCACGCGATCACCACGGCCACGCCCAAGCCTCCCGGCACCCGGTGCAGCCAGGTATGCAGCGCGTCATACAGGTCCTTGCCCGCGCGCGACTTGCCAATCGCCGCACCCTTGAGGATGAACAACGGGATCGTCAGCAGGGTTATGGAGGCGAGTTCCTCGTAGACGTTCTGCGCCACGGTATCGAGCGAGGCCGCCGGCATGAACACCATCATGAACACGGTCGCCACGCCGCCCAGCGCGAAGGCGATCGGGATTCCCGAGAACAGCGCCACCAGCGTGGCCCCGCCATACATCAAGCCGATGGTCCCAACGCCCATCGCCCTAAGCCAGATGCGCCGGCGCCGCGTTGGCATGCCGGCTGCCCAGCAGCTGCAACAGCAACTGCAGAGCCAGCAAGGCCATTCCCGCCGCCATGCAGCCATACGGGATCCAGAGCGGCGGCCCCCAGGCGGACGGGGTCGTCTGACCCTCGGTCCAGGCCTCCAGCAGCAACTCCCAGCTTTTCCACGCGAAGAAACCCACGAACAGCAGCGAGCAGAAATCGGCGATCACGCGCCGCCAACGATCCACCGCCGGCGGCAACACCTGCGCCAGCGCGTCGATCCCGACATGCCCACGCCGGGCCTGCGTCCAGGCTGCGGAGCCGAACGTGGCGCCGATGAGCAGGAACGTCGAAAGCTCGTCCTGCCAGTCGCTCGCGATCCCCAGGAAGTATCGCCCGACCACCTCCCATGTCAGCACGCACCCCGCCGCCGCGATCGCCAACGCCGACAGCAGCGCGAGGAGGCTGTTCAATGCCGTGACCACCGCCTGCAACGGCGCCAGCACCCCCGTCCGCGGGACGTCCCTCGTGTCGATGGCTGCGCTCAAGCCACCGCCTCGGCCAGCTTCAGCATGTTCGCGCAGGCGGCACTCCGGCCGGCATAATCCTTCCATGCCGAGTCCTGCGCCACCGCCTTCCACTTCGCGATGTCGTCCGCGGTCATGTCGACGACCTTGACGCCGACCTTGCCGTATATCTCCGCCAAGGCCTGGTCATCGGCCTTCGCCGCCTCGAGCGCGAACGGCTCCTGCGCCGCACCTACCTCCGTTATCGCTGCCTGCTGGTCCGGCGTCAGGCTGTCGAAGATCTGTTTCGACATGATTAGTGGCTCGAACATGAACCAAAAGGACCCGCCCCGCGCCGTCGTCACGTTCTTCGCGATCTCCTGCAGACGGAAGCTGATCAGGCTGGTGGAGGACGTCACTGCCGCGTCCAGCGACCCGGTCTGCATCGCCGCATAAGTCTCGTCGGATGTCACCGAGCTGATGATCCCTCCCGCCGCCTTCAGCATCAGGTCCATCTCCCGCGATGCCCCGCGGATCTTCAGCCCCTTGGTGTCATCCGGCTTGGCCACTGCCCCGGCGCGGGACGCAACGCCGCCACCCTGCCAGATCCAGGTCAGGATCTTCACGCCACGCTTGTCCAGCACCGCCGAAAGCTCCTGCCCGATCGGCGCCGTCTTCCAGGCCAGGCCCTGCGCATAGCTCGTCACCAGGCAGGGCATCAGCCCGACATTGACCTCCGGCACCTCGCCCCCGGCATAGGCCAGCGGGTATAGCGACAGGTCGAGCGCGCCGCGCCGCAGGGCAGAGAACTGTGCCACGGTCTTCATCAACGAGGACCCCGGATAGATCTCGAATGCCAGCGAGCCGCCGGTCTTCTCCTGCACGGAGGCCGCGAACCGCCGCACCAAACGGTCCCGGAAGTCCCCCTGCTCAACCGTCCCGCCGGGAAATTGGTGGCTGATCTTCAAGACCCGGGCATCTGCGGCCCGCGCCCGACCCACCCGCAACAACGCAGGTGCAGCAAGCAAGCCAAGTGTAGCGCGACGCGTTATGGCCATTTTAGACGTACCCCCCAGACTAGACTATTGATACATAGCTAGCCGAGGACGATCGGACCAACAACCCGCGGAGTTCCGCGGCTCGGTTACTTCGCCCGGCGCAGCAGCAACCGGACCGAGCCCACGTTCGCCGGATGCGGGTGGGTCACGGCCAGGACCAGCGGACGCAGCTGCGGCAGGTTGAGCCAAAGCGGCAGCTCCCGCCGGATGACCCCGCCATGCTCGCCGCTCCCGCGTCCCGTGATCACCTCGACGCAGCGGGTCCGCTCCGCATGCGCCCGCAACAGGAAGGCCTGCAACGCCGTGAACGCGTGCTGCGCCGTCCGGCCGTGCAGGTCCAGCGTCCGGGTCGGCAGCAGCTTGCCGGTCCGCAACCGTGCCCAACTCGCCTTGTCCAAGCCGGCCGGCTGCTCACCGACGGCAACGGCTGCGACCGCAACCATCCGGACCGGTCGCGCCAGCACGATAGGCGGGGCCGGGAGCACCGCGGGCACCGCCGTCTGCGGCAGGAGGGCCGGCACCTCCCGCCCGGGCAGCGCCGCCACGTGCCGCGCATAAGCCGCCCAGGCCTCCATATCTCCGCCGCTCAGCCCCCTCCGAGCCACATACGTCTCGACGTTGCGGCGCTACGACTCATCGAGGTTGCCGAAGCTCGGCGCGGTCCAGCGGTCCGGGTGGGCCGGCGGCAATCCCGGCTCCATGGCATGCAGCCAACCCAGCACATGGTCCAGCATGTCGCGGGCCGACGTCCCGTGCGGGTCCGGCGCGATATGCTGGCTGAACCGGGCGATCCGTCCCGCCAGCGGACCTGGCGCCAAAGCGCCCTGCTCCACCAGTTCCGCCACCAGGGCCTGGAACATCCCGAGCATGATGGCATGCGTCTCGTTGTGCCGATGGTCCCGCGTCTCGAGCACCGCGCGGACGACGTTTCGAGATACCGGGCTGCTTTCAGGACGTTCCATGGCATTATTCTGCAACCAGCACGCCCGGTCTTGCAAGTAAGTCCCCGGCTTTGGGCAAGTCCCCGGCCGTTGCCCGTGACCGCCGGGCACGCTACGGGTTCGCCGCATGAATAGCCCCTGGCGCCCCTCCGAACGCTACCCCGACCCTGCCGTGGAGGTGCTGGACGCCAGCTTCGCGCCCTACCGCGTCGGCCTCGCCGCCGTCGAACGCCTGTATACGGGTTGCCGCTGGGCCGAGGGCCCCGTTTGGTTCGGCGATGCACGTTGCCTGTTGTGGAGCGACATCCCCAACGACCGCATCCTGCGCTGGGACGAGGAGACGGGGGCCACTTCCATCTTTCGCAAGCCTTCCAACAACGCCAACGGCAACACCCGCGACCGCCAGGGCCGCCTGGTCACCTGCGAGCACGGCACACGCCGGGTCACCCGCACCGAGTATGACGGCAGCATCACCGTGCTGGCCGACCGCTATGACAGCAGACGCCTCAACTCCCCCAACGACGTGGTCGTCCGGTCCGACGGCTCGATCTGGTTCAGCGACCCCGATTTCGGGATCGGCGGCTACTACGAGGGCGAGAAGGCCGAGCCGGAGCTGCCCACCAACGTCTACCGCATCGACGGCCAGACTGGTGCGGTCACCATCGCCACCACCGAGGTCGGCCGTCCCAACGGGCTCGCCTTCTCGCCCGACGAACGCATCTGCTACGTCGTCGAGTGCGCCGTCTCCCCCCGCCGCATCCAGGCGTTCGACGTGACCGCCGACGGCAAGGCGCTCACCAACGGCCGGACGTTCATCGACGCCGGGCAGGGCACCCCCGACGGGTTCCGCGTCGATGTCGACGGCAATCTCTGGTGCGGCTGGGGCATGGGCGACGGGCTCGACGGCGTGGTGGTCTACAACGCTTCGGCCGCTCTGATCGGCCGCATCACCCTGCCCGAGCGCTGCGCCAACCTCTGCTTCGGCGGACGGCACCGCAATCGCCTGTTCATGGCCTCCAGCCAGTCGTTGTACAGCCTGTACGTCCACACCCAGGGCATGCCCGGCAGCTAGGACACCCTCGGCGGCTTCACGACCGGCCTTCGCCGACCCATTTGACGTGCATGCCGAAATCCGCCGAGATCGCCACCCATCCGACACCATGGCAGAGCGTCATCCTGGTCTGCCGCAAATGCTCCAAGAAGCTCGATGGCGGCTTCGGCCCGGATGGCGACGAGACGCTCACCCGCGAACTGAAGCGCGCTCTGCGCGCCGGCGGTCAACGCCGCACGACGCGCGTGATCGAGACGAAGTGCCTCGGCGTCTGCCCGAAGAACGGCGTGACCGTCCTGCCGGCCAGCACGCCCGCAACGCTGCTGACGGTTGCCGCGGGCACGGCGGCGACAGCGCTGCTGGCTAGGCTGCAGCCAGATGCCGCACAATATCCGCCCCAAAGCGCCGTTCCAGACGGCGGATCGTGAAATGGGCGCGTGCCAGCTCCCGGTAGTGCGACAGGAAGGCGGCGTTCAACGACGCTCCCGCCACCGCCCCCACAAGCGGCACGGCCTGCAACGCAAACTTTTGCGATAGCGTCACCCCGAACCGCCGCGCGACGTCGGTCAGCAGCATCGTCATCGGCCGCCCCTGCATGACGAAACGCGACGAGAAGTAGCTCGCCTCCGACTCCGCCCCGCCTTTCTGCCCGGCGTTCAACGCGAAGACCTGCAGGCACGCCGCCCGGGCATCCGGATCCATGAGGTCCTCCCCTTCCTCGACCGCGATCCGCGCGATCTCCCGCATGATGGCGAGGGTCGTCACCGTGGCGTCCGGCACGAACCCGCCCATCCCCACGAACCCGCCGACCGCCCCTGACAGGAAGACGATCGGCCCGGACAGCCGCCGGCTCTGGCCCAATTGGCCCTCCTGACCCAGCCGCAAGACGGCGACATCGAACGCGCGCTTCAGCGCCACCTCGACCACGCCACGGATGGTGTCCTGCGCACCAGGCAGCATCCCGAGCGTGCGGGTGCCGAACTGCACCGTGCGGCCGAGCGCGCCGCCGACGGTTTCGGCCAGCCGCACGACCAGCCCGCCGCCCCCTTCCAACCGCGCCATTGCCCGCGACAGCTCCGCCTGCGACGCCGGATCCATCGCCTCGCCCACACCTGTGGCGACCGGCACCATCATCCCGTCCTGGCTCGTGCTCATGACCGTCGCTCCCGTTGCACCGCCTTAAACGCCTGGCGCGCCGGCTGGCTTCCTAGGCGCGCGCGACAGCCGGCGGGCGAGCCGCAACACCTCTGCCCGCTGCTCCCCCTCGCACAGCCGGTAGAGCCGCAGCAAGGCGAGCTCATCGCCCGTCAGCCCCTCCGGACCGCGCGCTGCCTCGCCATGCAGCAGGACCTCGAGCGAGACATCGAGCACCTGCGCGATCCGTGACAGATTGCCGCTCACCTGGCCGGCGCGGTCCGTCTCCCACTGCGCGACGGCGCTGCGGGATACCCCGGTCGCAGCTGCCAGCACCGCCTGACTCATGCCGCGCTCGTGCCGCAGCGCCGCGATCCGCTCACCCAGACTGGTTGCCATCACCGCTCCTTCCATCGCGAAGCACCCTATCCCGTAAAAATCCGCAAGAGAACATTTGACGAACGAAGTCAGATATACTAACAATTTGGCGTCGCTGAGTTTGCAGCGACGCCCCCCCTCCCAATCCCGTCAGGAAGCGCCCGCAATGACAGCCGCCATTGCCTGGTCTCCCCAGGCTGACGCAACCATACTCCATCTCCGCGCCGCCGGACTCCCCTGGCATGCCGTCGCCAACGAGCTGCGCATCGGCCGCAATTCCATCATCGACCGCGCTCGCTACCTGGGCCTGCCTCCCGTCCCTAAGGCTACCGCCGCGCCAAGCCCGGCGCCGAAGCGGATCGACCGCCCTGCGCTGCCCTCCGGGCACCCGTTCTCCTGGCAGGCGATCACCAGCAACACTCCGCTGGAGGGCGAGCCCTACCCCTATCCGGTTTTCCTCTGACGATCCCCCAAAAGCGAGACACGCCATGACCGAACCGCGACCGACCCTCACCCTGGCCACCCGCCCCTCCGTGAATCCCCTGCTCGCACCGCCGGGCTTCGAACCACGCCGCAGCCTGCGGCGGCCTCCCGCTTCTGTGCAGCTCAAGCGACCCGAACCGCAGAAGCTGATCGACGCCGAGACGGTCATCGCCCGGCTCGAGGAGGCCGGCACCACCCTGCTCTGCCTTCCGCGCTCAGGGCCTACGACCGCGCTCAAGCAGACCCGGCACCAATTCGTCGCCGAAGCGCTCGAAGCCTACGCCGCGACGGACGACTGCCGCCCCCGTCTGCCGGTGCCGCCGGCCGCCCGCATCACCCGCATGGACCAGGCGCTCGCCTGGATTCCGCTGATCCCCGCCGACAAGCTGGTGCTCCGCCGCATCGTCGGCTGCCGCTGCCTCGTCAGCCCGTTGACCGGCCGCCACCTGTTCAGCTGGCGTCGCCTCGCCCGCCTGCTCGGCGCCGACCACAAGGCGATCAGCCGCTGGCACGCCACCGGGATCGACCTCATCGTCACGACGCTCAACCGGGACCACGCCGTCGCTCAGTCCTGGGACACGCTAAGGGGGCGGTGAGGGCGCTCGCCGCCGCACACCTCGCGATTGTGGTTTGGCACTCCGGTCATGCGCGGCCGTGGCGGCACTTTACGGCGAGCGCGGCGTCCGGGTGGCGGCAATTCCTGGCAGCAGCGCCGCCGGGTCGCCGGACATCACGAACGGACCAAGTTCGGCCGCGCGACGGGACCACGCCGCCGCTTCAGCGTCATCCCGCGGTAGGCTGCCTCCTTGGCGATACAGGATCGCCAAGGCCGACGCGGCCAGAGCATGACCGAGCTCAGCCGCGCGGGTGAGCCACCTCGCCGCTTCGGCGTGATTGGGCGGGAAGTCGCCGTTGTGGAGGTAGATCGCCGCCACGATCGCGGCGGCTGCCGGGTCACCGGCCAGGGCGGCCTTGCGCAACCATGTCTCCCCCGCCTGGGCATCGCGGCCGATACCCGAGCCATGCAGCAACGCATAGCCGAACCGGGTCTGCGCCGGGCGAAGGCCGGCCAGGGCGGCCCGACGATAATGGTCCACCGCCTGTGCAAGGTCCGGCTGACTGCCCAACCCGAACTCCAGCATGGTGCCCGCGAGATACAGGCCCAGAGGCAGGTCCTGGCGGGCCGCAACATGGATCAGGGCGTGGATCTCGGTCCACTCCGCCGGGCCTGGATGCTGCCTGAGCATCGCAATGGCCAGCCCCAGCGCGCCGGACGCGTTGCCCGCCGCCGCCACGTCCCGGAACAGACGGTGTGCCGCCGCTGCATCCTGCCAAGCCGGCGGGCCGAACAGGCTCACATTGGCGAGCAACAGCTTGCCCTCGATCGAACCGGCGCTGGCGGCCTTGGCGGCCCAGATCTGGCCGGTTGCGAAATCCGGGCCAGTGGCCAAGCCGGATGCAGCCAGGCCTTGCAGCGCCAGCTTGGCCAGATGAACCATGGCCCCCACGTCCCCAGCGGCACCCGCGTGCTGGAACCAGCGTGCCGCTTCCTGGGTGCTCGGCGGCACGCCCCTGCCGTGAAGGTAGCCGAGTGCCACCTCGACCTGCCCCTCCCTGTCACCGGAGGCGGCGGCGCGGGCGGCATAGGCGAAGGCGCGCAGATCGTCACCGGCCCGGTGCTTGGTAGCAGCGCGCCGCAGCCAGTAGCGCTGGCGCAGGGACCGACGCTGCCGACCTCCCTCGGGTAGCTCCCGAGGCAGCACGCTGACATTCCCCGATCGAGGCAAAGCCCGTCTCCCGCTCCTGTTTCGCCGCCACTCTGGGCCGCGAACCGTGAGCAAACGGTTAAGCCACTCGTCGCGGCACCATCGTACCTGCTCTCTTGCGCAGCGCGGCGCGCTCCAGCATCTTACCCGGCTCAAGGCGGGCGTCCGCCACCAAGAAGGAAGAACGGATGCGCCTGGCGGTGCTGAAGGAAACGGCAGCGGCGGAAACGCGAGTCGCGGCCACACCCGAGACGGTGAAGAAGCTTGTGGCGCTCGGTATGACGGTCGCGGTTCAGGCGGGCGCCGGAGAGCAGGCGTCACTCGGGGACGCTGAATTTGCAGCGTCCGGCTCCGCGATCGCGGCCGATGCCGCGGCGACCCTGGCCGGCGCGGGAGTCGTATTCGCCGTGCAAATGCCGGACGGGGCCACCCGCGCCCAGATCGCGCGTGGCACGCTGCTGGTGTGCGTCGCCAATGCCGGGGCCGACCCGGCGATGGCTCCGGGGCTGGCCGAGGCAGGGATCGACGTGGCGGCTATGGAGCTGCTGCCGCGCATCACCCGGGCGCAGGCGATGGACGTGCTGTCCTCCCAGGCCAACCTCGCCGGCTACCGCGCCGTGATCGAGGGCGCGGGCGCGTTCGACCGCGGGTTCGCCATGATGATGACCGCGGCTGGCACCGTGCCGCCTGCCCGGGTATTCGTGGTGGGCGCGGGCGTCGCCGGGTTGCAGGCCATCGCCACCGCGCGGCGGCTGGGCGCCATCGTGTCCGCGACCGACGTGCGGCCCGCCGCGAAGGAGGAGATCCGCTCGCTCGGCGCCACCTTCGTGGGCGTGGAGGACGAGGAGTCGGCCGCGCAGACCGGCGCCTACGCCCGCACGATGAGCGACGCGTTCCGTGCCAAGCAGGCCGAGTTGCTGCGGACCACGGTCGCCAAGAACGACCTGGTGATCTGCACCGCGCTGGTCGCGGGCGGCAAGGCGCCGGTGATCATCACGGCCGAGATGGTGGCCGGCATGAAGCCCGGCAGCGTCGTGGTGGACATCGCGGCCGATGCCGGCGGCAATTGCGGGGCCACCAAGCCCGGCGAGCTGGCCCACACCGCCAACGGGGTGAAGGTGCTCGGCTACCGCAACTGGCCCGGGCGCATCCCGGTGTCGGCAAGCAACCTGTACGCCCGCAACCTTCTCACCTTCTTAACCACGTTCTGGGACAAGGAGGCCAAGGTGCCGAAACTCCCGGAGGACGATGCGATCGTGCAAGGCACCATGCTGACCCGCAGCGGTGCCGTGGTCCACGAACGCTACAAGCCAGCCGCCCCTTCCGCTACGCCGTCGCCCGCCGGAGCCGCCGCATGATCCCGACCGAGATGGCCAACCAGGCTACCAGCATCTCCAACCAGGCCGCGTCGCTGGCGAGCCAGTTGCATCAGATGGCGGCAACAACAGCGCCCGCGGTGGTGCCGACCGGATCGGTGGTCGACCCGTTCATCTACCTGTTCGCCGTGTTCCTGCTGGCGTGCTTCGTCGGCTACTACGTGGTGTGGAACGTGACGCCGGCGCTGCACTCGCCGCTGATGGGTGTCACGAACGCAATCTCCTCGGTGATCGTTGTGGGTGCGATGCTTGCCACGGGACTGGGCGACAGCATCGCCGCCAAGGTGTTCGGCTTCCTGGCCGTGACGCTGGCGAGCGTGAACATCTTCGGCGGCTTCACCGTGACGCAGCGCATGCTATCGATGTTCAAGCCGCGCACTTCGGTCAAGAAGTAGAGCCTGGCCATGACCCCGACCCTGACCGCCCTCGCCTACCTCGTCGCCGCCGTCCTGTTCATCCTGGCACTGCGCGGCCTGTCCAACCCGACCAGTTCGCGGCAGGGCAACGCGTTCGGCATGGCAGGCATGACGATCGCCATCCTGGCCACGCTGCTGCGGTCGGGCATGTCCGGCAGCGGCTACGTGCTGATTATCGCCGGCATCGCGATCGGCGGCGCGATCGGTGTCACGGTATCGCGCCGGATCCAGATGACGGCGCTGCCGCAATTGGTGGCGGCGTTCCACTCGCTGGTCGGCCTGGCGGCCGTGTTCGTGGCGGCCGCCGCATTGAACGCGCCGGACGCGTTCGGCATCGGCGTGCCGGGCGACATCCGTGGCGAGAGCCTGGTGGAGATGTCGATTGGCCTGGCGATCGGTGCCATCACCTTCACCGGGTCACTGATCGCGTTCGCCAAGCTGCAGGCGCTGATGAAGGGTGCGCCGATCACGTTCAAATACCAGCATCCGCTGAACGCGGTGCTGGGCGTGTTGCTGGTGCTGCTGGTGATCTGGTTCTGCGTGACGGCGAGCCAGCCGGTATTCTGGCTGATCGCCCTGGTGGCGTTGGCGCTCGGCTTCCTGCTGATCATCCCGATCGGCGGGGCGGACATGCCGGTCGTCGTGTCGATGCTGAACAGCTACTCCGGCTGGGCGGCGTGCGGCATCGGGTTCACCATCCAGAACCTGGCGCTGATCATCACGGGGGCGCTGGTCGGCGCATCGGGCGCGATCCTGTCCTACATCATGTGCAAGGGCATGAACCGCTCGATCTTCAACGTCCTGCTGGGCGGCTTCGGCACCGGCAGTGCTGCGGTGATGGCGGCCGGTGGGGGTGGCGAGGCCAAGCCGGTGCGCGCGGGCAATGCCGAGGACGCGGCGTTCATCATGAAGAACGCCTCCAAGGTGATCATCGTGCCCGGCTACGGCATGGCGGTCGCGCAGGCACAGCACGCCTTGCGCGAGATGGCGGACCTGCTGAAGGCCGAGGGTGTAGTGGTGAAATACGCCATCCACCCCGTGGCAGGCCGCATGCCCGGGCATATGAACGTGCTGCTGGCCGAGGCGAACGTGCCGTATGACGACGTGTTCGAGCTGGAGGAGATCAACAACGATTTCGCCAGTGCGGACGTGGCTTACGTGATCGGCGCCAACGACGTAACGAACCCGGCTGCGAAGACCGACAAGACGAGCGCCATCTACGGCATGCCAATCTTAGAGGTGGAGAAGGCCGGGACGGTGCTGTTCATCAAGCGCTCCATGGCGTCAGGCTATGCGGGGGTGGAGAACGAGCTGTTCTTCCGGCCCAATACGATGATGCTGTTCGCGGATGCGAAGAAGATGACGGAGGAGATCGTGCAGGCGCTGGGGCACTAATACCGACGAGCTTTGGTTTTGACTTGGGCGGTGGGCTAAAGCCAACCCTACACTGTGAGCGTAGGGTGGGCTTCAGCCCACCGTCGCCGGATCAAGTTCAAAGCTGGCTGGTATAAGACGCCCCGTGATCGCTTTACTTCCCCGTCATTGCGAGCGTAGCGAAGCAAACCAGGGCGCGCGACGGTCACCCGCCACCGACGCACCTCGCAGCGCCGCGGAATGACGAGAGTGAGGCAGCCCGCGGTCTACCTAATGGCCAGCCAGCGGAACGGAACTCTCTACGTTGGCGTCACCTCCGACCTCGTCCAGCGAGCCGGGCAGCACCGTGCGGGCGGCGGTGACGGGTTCGCGGCCCGTTACGGGTGCACCCTGCTCGTCTGGTTCGAGTTGCACGCCGACATGACAGCTGCAATCACGCGTGAGAAGCTGATCAAGGGTGGGTCACGCAAGAAGAAGTTGGCCCTGATCGAGGCTGGCAACCCGCTTTGGCAGGATCTTTATCCGACGATCCTCTGATATCGGTCCAGCGTGGTGCGCGACCCTCTGGTTTGCTTCGCTGTGCTCGCAATGACAGGGCTGATCACTCCCGCTCCCCCTCCGCGAATCGGTAGCCCACCCCCGGCTCCGTCCCCACCAGCGCGCCACCCGTCGGGCCCAGCTTCTGCCGGATGTGACCGATATACACGCGCAGGTATTGCACGTCGTCCACATGCGCCTTGCCCCACACCGATGTCAGCAGATGCCGGTGCGTCACTACCCGGCCGGCGCTGCGCACCAGCATGGCCAGCAGATCGTATTCCAGCGGGGTGAACGTGGCCAACTCGCCATCCACCTTCACCCGGCGGCGGATCAGGTCGATCTCCACCCCCGCCTTGCGCCACACCGCCTCCGCCCCTTCCTCCTTCAGCGTGCGGCGCAAGCAGGCGCGCAGGCGAGCAAGCAATTCGCCGACAACGAACGGCTTCTCCACGTAATCGTCCGCGCCCGAATCCAGCGCGCGCACCTTCTCCGCCTCCCGGTCGCGGGCCGACACCACGATCACCGGAGCGGCCGTCATGGCGCGCAGCTGGATCAGCGCATCCTGCCCGTCCATGTCCGGCAAGCCGAGGTCGAGCAGCACTGCCGCCGGATGGCGGGTGGCGGCGAGGTGCAAGCCCTCCGCCGCCGTGTCCGCCCGCAGTGCGACGTAACCCTCCGCCTCGAGCGCCGGGCGGAGGAAGCGGTGGACCTGCGGTTCGTCATCCACCACCAGGACGGCGCGCTCCGTCATGGCCGGGCCGCCGCCACCGGCAGGCGCAGGGTGATCACGGTGCCCGGCAGGCCGTCGGCCGGCAGGTCCGGGCGCGGGCTTTGCGCCGACACGGTGCCGCCCATCGACTCCACCAGGCCACGGGCGATGGCGAGGCCGAGCCCGGTTCCGGGTGGCCCGCGGTCCCCCCGGTCGGCGCGGAAGAAGCTGTCGAACACGCGCGTCAGGTCCTCCGGAGGGATGCCGATGCCGGAGTCGGCCACGTGGGTTACGGCCATCGGCCCCTCGACAGCCACGCGGACCGAGATGAGGCTTCCGCCTGGCGCATATTTCACGGCGTTCTCCAGCACATTGAACAAAGCCTGCTCCAGCAGCGCCGGGTCGGCTGTCACGAAGGTTGGCACGTCCGGCAGCCGCATGGCGACGTGGGGACCCAGCGGCAAACGCGCTACGGCGGCATCGATCACCTCAGCCAGCGCCACCGCGGCCAGGCGGGGCGCGATCTGGCCACTTTCCAGCCGGGTCATCTCGGTGATGTTGGCGAGGAAGCCGGCCATGCGGGCGACATCCTGCTCGATGCTGTCCAGCAGGTCGGCCCGGGTCGGCGCGTCGATCCGGTCCCAGGCCGAGCGCAGCGTACCAGCCGCGCCGCCGATGCCGGTGAGCGGCGTGCGCAGGTCGTGGCCGAGCGAGGCGAGCAGCGCGGTGCGGAGGCGCTGCGTCTCCTCCATCGCCTCGGTGCGGGCGCTGGACTGGACCAGCACCACGCGCTCCCACGCGATAGCGGCGCTGTCGGCGAGGGCGGCCAGCGTCTGCAAGGCGGGGGCGGAGGGCGGCGGATCCCCCCAGACGCCGAGCACGCCGAGACTGGCGCGCACGGTCCGCAGCGGCAGGAAGCGCCAGGTGCCTCCGGGGAGGGTTGCGGTGCCGCGGCCGGCCGGTTCGCCATGGCTCCAGCACCAGCGCGCGGCAGCCCAGGCGCCCTCGTCCACCGTGTCGGCGTTGGGTGCCGCGGCGCGTATGTCCAGGTCGCCGTGGACGGGAGCCAGCACCACGGCCCGGCCCGCCACCTCGGACGCGGAGCGCGCGACCTCGGTCAGCAAGTCGGGCTCGGTGGCGGCTTGGCCAAGGCGGCGGCTGAAGGTGCCGATGCGGCGCAACCCCTCCACCCGTGCTTGCGCCGCAAGGGCCGTGCTGCGCGCCCGGCCCGCCAGACCGCCGGCGAGCACGGCCACGATGGTGAACACCAGCAGGCCGATGAGGTCACGCGGGCTGCCGATGGTGATCGCGTAAACCGGCGGGATGAAGAAGAAGTCCCATAGCAGGAAGCCGGCTGCCCCCGCCGCAAGGGCGGCGCGCATGCCGGCGAGGGTTGCGGCGGCCACCACGGCGGTGAGGTAGACCATCCCCATCGCCTCGGCTGGCACGACATCGCGGAGCATCATGCCACCGGCCGTCATCGCACCCAGCAGTCCGGCCACCGCGGGCCACACCCACCACGGATGGCGCGCGCCGGCCGGCAAGCGGGTCTGGAGGCGGGCGGCCTGGCGCGGGACGATATGGATCGCCACGTCCGGCGCCCGCTGGATCAGGGCGGACACCAGGCTGCCCCGCAGCATCCGCCGCCAGCGCGGCACGTTGGCGCGGCCGATCACCACATGCGTCGCATTGCGCGTGCTGGCCGCCTCCAGCACGGTGGCGATCAGGTCCTCGCCGACCCGCGTGTCGATCGTGGCCCCCAGTTGCTCGGCCAGGATCAGCGCGCTGCGGGTCGCGTCCAACGAGGCGGCGCTCTCCACGTGCAGCACCACCCAGGGCGCTCGCAGTGCGTCGGCCAGGCGCTTGGCCGCCCGCACCACCGCTTCGCCGCGGGCGTAGGGGCCGACCAGCGCCAGCACCCGCTCGCCCGACGGCCAAGCGCCAGATAGTCCGCTGCGGCGCATCCAGTCTCGCACGTCGTCGTCCACGTGGGCGGCGGCGCGGCGGAGGGCGACCTCCCGCAGGGAGGCGAGGTTGCCCTCCTTGAAGAAGCCGTCCAGCGCGCGGGTCGCGGTGTCGGGGCGGTAGATCTTGCCCTCCTGCAGCCGGGCGCGCAGATCGGCGGGCGGCAGGTCGATCAGCTCGATCTCGTCGGCGGTATCCAACACATGGTCGGGCAGGGTCTCGGTCACCCGGACGCCGGTGATGCGGGCGACGTCGTCGTTCAGCGATTCGAGGTGCTGGACGTTCAGCGTCGCCCACACGTGCAGGCCGGCGCGGACCAGCTCGGCCACGTCCTCCCACCGCTTGGCATGGCGGCTGCCGGGTGCGTTGGTGTGGGCGAGTTCGTCTACCAGCAGCAGGCCGGGTCGGCGCTCGAGGGCGGCGTCGATGTCGAACTCCTTGAGCATCTGGCTGCGATAGGCGATTTCGCGCATCGGCAGGACCGGCAAGCCGCGCAGCTCGGCCTCGGTGCCGGCGCGGCCGTGGGTCTCGACGATGCCGCAGAGCACGTCCACGCCCTCGGCCTGGCGGCGGCGGGCCTGGACGAGCATCTCCCACGTCTTACCGACACCCGGTGCAGCACCGAGGAAGATCTTCAGGCGTCCCTTGGCCTCGGCAGCTGCATGGGCAATCAGCGCGTCGGGATCGGGGCGGCCGTCGGTTGGCATGGGAGACAGCCTATTCTTCTCCCTCTCTCGATGGGAGAGGGAGATCACATTTGGCGCTCCCTCTCCCGCTCTTCACGGGAGAGGGAGAAGAGCTACGGACCCGCCGCGTCCAGTGCCAGGTTCAGCTCCAGCACATTCACCCGCGGCTCGCCGATCAACCCGGCCAGGCGACCGCTGGTGTGGGCGGCGAGCAGCGACTGCACCTTGTCGGCGGACAGCTTGCGGGCGGTAGCCACGCGGTCCACCTGGCGGGCGGCGTCCTCCGGCGAGATGTCCGGGTCCAACCCGCTTGCCGATGTGGTCAGCATGTCCCCCGGCACCGGCGTGGGGCCGGCGGTCTTAAGATCGCCGGTCACCCGGTCGATCAGCGCCTTGGAGGTCGGGCCAAGGTTCGAGCCGCCGGAACTGGCGGCGTTGTAGGGCGCCGGGACCTGCTTGGTGCTGTCGTTCGGGTCGGTGTCCGTGGTGGCGGAGGGGCGGCCATGGAAATACTGGTCGGCAGTGAAGTTCTGGCCGAGCAGGGCGGAACCCACCACCTTGCCGTCCTTCTGTATCAGGCTGCCGCCGGCGAGGCCGGGCACGACGGCCTCGGCGACACCGACGAAGGCGAAGGGGAAAACGAGGCCGGTGACGATCGTGAACAGCACGACCAGCACCAGGGCGGCACGGAAATGTCTCATGACACAAGTCCCAGGGTGACGAGGATGAGGTCGATCAGCTTGATGCCCACGAACGGGGCCACCAGGCCGCCCAGCCCGTAGATCAGCAGGTTGCGGCGCAGCAGCGCCGCCGCCCCGATGGCGCGGAACGACACGCCGCGCAGCGCCAGCGGCACCAATGCGATGATGATCAGCGCGTTGAAGATCACGGCAGAGAGGATGGCGCTCTGCGGCGAGTGCAGCCGCATGATGTTGAGCGCGCCCAGCTCCGGATAGGTGACGACGAAGATCGCCGGCAGGATGGCGAAGTATTTGGACACGTCGTTGGCGATGGAGAACGTGGTGAGCGAGCCGCGGGTGATCAGCAGCTGCTTGCCGATCTCCACGATCTCGATCAGCTTGGTCGGGTCGCTGTCCAGGTCCACCATGTTGCCGGCCTCGCGCGCCGCCTGCGTGCCGGTCTGCATCGCGACGCCCACGTCGGCCTGCGCCAGAGCGGGGGCGTCGTTGGTGCCGTCGCCGCACATGGCGACTAGGCGGCCCTCGGCCTGAGTACGGCGGATGTAGTCCAGCTTGTCCTGCGGCGTGGCTTGGGCAAGGAAGTCGTCCACCCCCGCCTCGCTCGCGATCGCGGCAGCGGTGACCTTGTTGTCGCCGGTGATCATCACCGTGCGGATGCCCATGCGGCGCAGGGCGGCGAAGCGGTCGCGGATGCCGGGCTTCACGATGTCCTTCAGCTCGATCACGCCCATCAGGCGGCCGTCTGCGGTCACGGCCAGCGGCGTGCCGCCGGCACGGGCCACGCGGTCCACCGCCTGATTGAAGGCCGGCGGCGGCGTGGTGCCGGCGATCACGCTGTCCACGGCGCCCTTACGCCAGGCGTGTCCGGCATGATCCAGGCCGGACACGCGGGTGTTGGCGGTGAACGGCACCACGGTCGCATCCGCCGGCTGCTCGAGCGAGATGGAGTGCCGGTCCCGTACGTAGGTGATGACGGAGCGGCCTTCCGGCGTCTCGTCACCCAGCGAGGCGTAGGCGGCGGCTTCGGCCAGCGTGCGGTCGTCCACGCCGGGCACGGGATACAGCCCGGCGGCCATGCGGTTGCCGAAAGTGATGGTACCGGTCTTGTCCAGCAGCAGCGTGTCCACGTCACCGGCGGCCTCCACCGCGCGGCCGGAGGTAGCCACCACGTTAAAGCGCACCAGGCGGTCCATGCCGGCGATGCCGATGGCTGAGAGAAGTCCGCCGATCGTGGTCGGGATTAAGGTCACCAGCAGGGCGGCCAGCACGGGCACGCTGATGTCGGTTCCGGAGTAGCGCGACAGCCCGACCAGCGTCACCACGGCGATCAGGAAGATGATGGTCAGGCCGGCGAGCAGGATGTCGAGCGCGATCTCGTTCGGCGTCTTGCGGCGCTCAGCGCCCTCCACGAGCGCGATCATGCGGTCGATGAAGGTGTTGCCCGGGTCGGCGGTGATGCGCACGACGATGCTGTCGGACACCACCATGGTGCCGCCAGTCACCGCGGACCGGTCACCGCCGGCCTCGCGGATAACGGGGGCGCTCTCGCCGGTGATGGCGCTCTCGTT
Source organism: uncultured Acetobacteraceae bacterium (assembly GCA_964235545.1). Classification (GTDB taxonomy): domain Bacteria; phylum Pseudomonadota; class Alphaproteobacteria; order Acetobacterales; family Acetobacteraceae; genus LMUY01. Next base: position 2,549 of record CAXSEG010000031.1, on the reverse strand, counting down.
CACGCTGGCGATGCCCTGGACGATCTCGCCGTCGCCGGGGATCAGGTCGTTGGTCTCCACCAGCACGAGCATGCCGCTGCGCAGGGCGGAGGCCGGGGTATCGGTCGGGGTGCGGTCGGCCAGGCTGGGGATCACCTTGGCCGTGGTGTCGCTGCGGGACCGGCGCAGGCTCTCGGCCCGCGCCCTGCCACGGCCCTCGGCGACGGCCTCGGCGAAGGTGGCGAACAGCACCGTGAGCCAGAGCCATACCGCGATGGCGATGGGGAAGGTCCACGGGGCGCCGGTGACGGCGTTACGGATGCCGAGCACGGTGACCAGCATGGCCACGATCTCGGTGGTGAAGATCACCGGGTTGCGGATCAGCCCGGCGGGATTGAGCTTCGCCACCGAGTCGCGCGCGGCACGGGCGAGCAGCGACGGTTCGAAGAGCGAGATGGATTCGGCGGTTTGCGCCATGGTTGGGTCAGTCCTGCTTGGGAAGCACAAAGAAAGTTCCCCTCCCCTTGTTGGAGGGGCTAGGGGAGGGGTGGCCACACGCACGAGTTCATGGCGTGGCACCCCGCCCCCCGGCCCCCTCCCACAAGGGGAGAAGGAGAAGGGTCAGAACGTCTTGCCGGCGGCGAGGGAGAAGTGTTCCGCGAGGGGGCCGAGCGACAGCGCGGGCAGGTATTGCAAGCCGCCCAGGATCAGGATCACGCCGATCAGCAGGCCGATGAACAGCGGCCCGTGGGTCGGGAACGTGCCCGCACTCGGCGCCAGCTTCGGCTTGGCCGCGAGTGACCCGGCGATCGCCAGCACGGGGATCATGAACGCGAACCGCCCGAGCAGCATCGCAATCCCCAACCCGTAATCCAGCAGCGGCGTATCGGCGGTAAGGCCGGCGAAGGCGCTGCCGTTGTTGCCGGTGGCGCTGGTCCAGGCATACAGCATCTCGCTCAGGCCATGCGGCCCGGCATTGGCGAGCGAGCCGGTGCCGGAGTCGGTCGAGAGCGAGAGCGACGTGCCGCACAGGATGCAGAGCGGCAGGATCAGCACAGCCAGCATCGCCAGCTTGATCTCCTTCGCCTGCACCTTCTTCCCCAGGTATTCCGGCGTGCGGCCCACCATCAGCCCGGCCACGAAAACGGCCAGCAGGGCGAACACGATGATGCCGTAGAGGCCCGAGCCCACGCCGCCGGGCACGACCTCGCCCAACTGGATCAGGAACATCGGCACCATGCCGGCGAGCGGCAGGAAGCTGTCATGCATGGCGATCACAGCACCGTCCGAGGTAGCGGAGGTGGTCACCGCGAATAGCGACGACATGGCGGTGCCGAACCGCACCTCCTTGCCCTCCATGTTGCCCATCGAGGGGTCGATGCCGAGATGGGTCAGCAGCGGGTTGCCCGGCGCCTCGGCCGCGTAGCAGCACACCACGAAGGCCACCATCAGGATCGCCATGGTCCAGAACAGCGCGAAGCCCTGGCGGCGGTCCTTCACGATCTCGCCGAAGGTCACGGCGAGCGCGAACGGGATCACGACCTCGGACCAGGTCTCCACCACGTTGCTGAGCGCGGTCGGGTTCTCGAACGGGTGGGCGGAGTTGGCGTTGAAGAAGCCGCCGCCGTTGGTGCCTATCATCTTGATGGCTTCCTGGAACGCCACCGGGCCGAGTGCGATGGTCTGCTTGGCGCCCTCCAGCGTAGTCGCGTCCACGTAGGAGGACAGCGTCTGCGGCACGCCGCAGAGGATGAGGAAGATGGTGTAGAGGATGACCAGGGGGAGCAGCACGTAGAGCGTGATGCGCGTCAGGTCGACCCAGAAGTTGCCGAGCTGCTTGATCTCGCCGGCGGCGAAGGCGCGTGCGACGGCGACGGCGGCGGCGATGCCGGTGGCGGCGGAGAGGAAGTTGTGGACCGTCAGCCCCCACATCTGGCTGCCGTAGGACAGCGCCGACTCGCCGGCATAGGCCTGCCAGTTCGTGTTGGTGACGAAGGAGATGGCGGTGTTGAAGGCGAGCCGCGGGCTCATGCCGTCGAAATGCTGCGGATTGAGCGGCAGCACGTCCTGGAACCGCAGCATCAGGTATAGGATCAGGAAATGTACCGCCTGCAGCACGATCAGGGCGGTGGCGTAGCTGAGCCAGCCCATGCCGCGCGCCGGGTCCACACCCGCCAGCGCGTAGAAGCCGCGTTCTACCGGGCCGAGCACGGGCGAGAGCGCCGTGCGGGTGCCGCCGACGACGGCGGCGATGTAGCGCCCGAGCGGCACCGCGCAGAGGAACACCAGCGCCAGGACGAGCGAAATCTGCAGCCAGCCGATGAGCGTCACCTAAAAATCCTCCGGCCGAACCAGCGCCCAGACCAGGTAGACCAGGAGCCCCGCAGAAACGATCGCGCCGAGGATAAGATCGAGCACCGGCTAGATCCGGTCACACAAAGCGGCATAGGCGGCCATCAGGAGGATGCCCCCTGTGCCGAGAACGATGATGAGGATATCGGACATAAGGCACCTTCTGCTCTCGGGCGGACACCCGGCGCTGGGGTATACCCCGGGATAAGATAAAGAGG
>CAXSEG010000030.1:0-22446 GCA_964235545.1 uncultured Acetobacteraceae bacterium | reverse complement strand
GCAGACATTGGTATTCCCGGCGGTTCTGCATATTCAGTCCACGCCGGCGGCAAAGCGGGAGGCTTGGGCCAACCTCCTCCGGTTCCGCCGTGACTTGGACGTTAGTCACGTTTAGTTGATTCGTGATTGGAATGGCGGTGCTGGGACCATTCCGGCGTTTCCGCTTCTGACTTGCTCGGGTTCGGGATTGCTCCAACCCAATCTTCAGTGTAGCGCCGCCCCGCTATGCGAGGAGTCGGCCAGACGCTCTCCCGCCTTCCCGCCGCCCGGGCTTTCATCGCCGGGGCCGCGATCCTCGCCGGGTCACTTCCGGCCGCTGGACCCGTACGCGCGGCGGCGATGGCGGAGGATACGGCGTTCGCTAACCCGAGGATGCCGGCCGGCGTAGCCGGTGGCGGGTTGGATGGCGCAGGTTTGCCGCAGCCTCTGGCGCCGAGCGACGCGGTTCGGGTTCGCCGGGCGTTCAGCTTGCAGTCAGCTGGGAACATCTCTGCTGCGTCAGCCGAGATCGCAGGAGTCTCGAATGTGCTCCTGACTGGCCACCTATTGGCTCAACGCTACCTCGGCCGGTTCACCCAGCCCAACTCCGCTGACCTAGCGACGTGGCTGGCCCGCTATCCGGATCATCCGGATGCGTCCGCCGTTCATGCCCTTTTGCTTTCCCGGCTGGCGGCTGGGGTTGCACCGCCTCCCGCGCCGTCGCTCCCCAGTTTGCCAACTCAGATACCAGCCGCTCCAGAACCGGAGGAGAACAGTCCAGCAACGGCCCGCTTGCCGCGCAACCCCTTGCTTGACCGGACGGTACACGAGCGGGTTCGCGCGGGAAACGCGGACAGCGCGCTCCGCCTACTTATGAAGACCAAGGGTCTGGACGCGCTTTATGGCAGCCAGCTCCGCGCCGAGATCGCCCAAATGCTGTTCAGCCAGGGCCGTGACGAGCTATCGCTTCACCTCGCGGAGGCTGCGCTGCGGCAGTCCGGAGAACGGATCGGGCTCGCCGGCTACATCGGTGGGCTTGCGGCATGGCGCCTGGAGCGGCCGGTTGAAGCGCAATGGCTGTTCGAAGCCGCGAACAAGGCCGAATATGCCTCGCCGAGTTTACAGGCCGCCGCCGCATTTTGGGCTGCTCGCACGCATCTCCGCAATCGAGACTATGCGAGCTACGGACCGTGGATGCGGCGCGCTGCAGAGAGTCGGCACACGTTCTACGGCCTGCTCGCCCGGCGTAGCCTGGGGCTCGAGCCAAGCCCGGATACCGCGCGGGACACACTCGGCGCCGCAGACGGGGAGGCGCTGATGGCCAATCCCCACGGATTGCGCGCATTCGCCTTGTTGCAGGTTGGACAGACCGGACGGGCCGAAGCCGAACTACGCTGCCTGTGGACGGAGGTGTCGAGCGACCCTGGACTCGGTGGCGCCGTAATGCGCGTTGCTGAAGCGGCAGGGCTTACCGACCTTGCCGCCCAACTTGCTGGCTTGATCGAAACGGCCGAGGGCCGTCCGCACGACCAGGCACGGTTCCCGATCCCAGCGCTGCGCCCGGCCGGAGGCTACAAGATGGATCCGGCGCTCGTCTATGCCTTGACCCGTCTCGAATCGAATTTCGACCCTGATGCCGTGTCCAGCGTCGGCGCGCGCGGACTGATGCAAGTCATGCCCGAGACGGCCAGCTACATGAGCGGCGACGGCGGCGCGCAGGTCGACCGCTACGTGCATCGCCTGCATGACCCGGCGACTAACCTGGCCATCGGGCAGAGCTACGTGATATACCTGGCCACGATGGACGGGGTGAACGGCGACTTGATCCGCCTGCTCGGCAGCTATAATGCCGGACCCACGAGTTTTGCGCGGATGCAAGCCGCGATGCCGGCCGCGATGGATCCCTTGCTGTTCATCGAGAGCATCCCCAACGACGAGACACGAGGGTTTGTTCCCCGTGCGCTCGCCTATTCCTGGATCTATGCGGCGCGCCTCCATCTGCCGTCTCCGAGCCTGGACGCTCTTGCTGCCGGCGAGTGGCCGACATTCGTGGCCCAGCCGCCGAGACGGGACGTGGTGTTGCGGCTGCACTGAAGGAGGCGCTTCGTGCCAATTGACCCAACCCGAGCCTTTATGCCTGTATCAATCGCCGTGTTGACCGTCTCGGACACACGAACGGCTGCGAACGATGCCTCGGGCGATATCCTTGCTGGCCGGGTCGAGGCTGCCGGGCACCGGTTAGCTGACCGGGCGCTGGAGCGCGACGAAGCGGACGCGATCGAACGCCGGTTGCGCCGCTGGATCGCCGACCCGCGGATCGATGTCGTGATCACGACTGGCGGTACTGGAATAACTGGCCGGGATGTCACGCCGGAGGCATTCGACCGGGTGCTCGAGAAACGGATCGAGGGCTTCGGCGAGCTGTTCCGGATGATCAGCTTCGGCAAGATCGGCACATCAACGATACAATCGCGAGCCATTGGGGGCGTGGCGCAAGGCACATACCTGTTTGCGCTACCTGGCAGCACCGGCGCGGTGAAGGACGGGTGGGACGACATCCTCGTCTGGCAACTCGACAGCCGGCACCGGCCGTGCAACTTGGTCGAGCTTATGCCGCGGCTGCAGGAGCATCTGACGGCAGCAACACCCAGCCTCTGACGCGTGAGACGGGTCATTCTTATTCGCCAGCTATCGAGTTAGCTGGCTGCGCCAGACCCACGCAGCACAGCTGTCGCCTCGATCTCAACCAATGCGTCCTTTTCGACCAGGCGTGTCACGCCGACTGCCGTCATGGCCGGGAAATGCCTGCCCATGACCGAGCGGTAAGCCCGGCCTATCCCAGGCAAGCTGGCGTGATAGTCGTCCAGATCGGTCAAATACCACGTTATCCGCACGATGTCCGCAGGTGTTGCCCCAGCGACCGCCAGCACCTCCGCTATGTTCTGCAACGCCTGCCCGACCTGCGCAGCCAGTCCTTCGGCAAACACGCCCCGGGTGTTCCAGCCGACCTGGCCGCCGACGAACACAGTTTCGCCGCGCGCCGCGATGCCGTTGGCGTAGCCGGACGGCGCGGGCCAACCCGGCGGCTGCAGCACCCTCACGCGGCAATTACCTGGCGGGCGATGTTCATCTTCTGCACCTCGGTAGCTCCTTCGTAGATCCGCAGCGCCCGCACGTCGCGATACAGGGCTTCCACGATGTTGCCGCGCTTGACGTCCAGCCCACCCATGATCTGTACGGCGGCGTCGATCACCCGATGCGCCGCCTCGGTCGCGAACATCTTGGCCATCGCTGCCTCTCGCGTGATCCGACCGCCTGCGTTGTCCCGCGCCCAGGCCGCGCGATAAACAAGCAAGGCTGCGGCGTCGATCTCGGTGGCCATGTCACCGATTGCGGACTGCGTCACGGCGAAATCAACCAGCTTGCCCGTGCCGATCGTGCGCGTGCGGGCGCGGTGCACCGCCTCGTCCATGGCCCGTCTTGCCATGCCGAGTGCCGCGGCACCGACGGTCGGGCGGAACACGTCTAGCGTCGTCATGGCGACCTTGAAGCCTTCCCCCGCGCGGCCAAGCTACGCGTCCGCTCCCACCAGGCGCGCTTCGAAGCATAACGTCGCCAGCGGATGCGGAGCGATGACCTTAATCCGTTCCGTGACGGTCAGGCCGGGTGTCGCGGCCGGCACCACGAAGGCGGAGAGGCCCCGCGTACCAGGAGCCTCACCGGTGCGGGCGAACACCACGTAATGAGCTGCAATGCCACCGTTGCTGATCCAGGCCTTGGTCCCGTCCAGCCGCCATCCGCCCGCAACCGGTGTTGCCGTCGTGCTGATCGCCGCGACGTCCGACCCTGCATCGGGTTCGGACAGCGCAAAGGCTGCAAGCGCATCCCCGGACCGCACTGGCGGCAGAAACCGCGCTTTCTGCTCAGCGGTTCCGAACAGCGTGATGGGACCGGTGCCCAGGCCTTGCATTGCATACACGAAGTCCGCCAAGGCGTCATGCCGGGCCAGTGTCTCCCGCATCCGGCACGGCAAGCGGATCTCGAGATGTCCATCGTCCGGCACCGCGTGGCGGAATAGCCTGGCTACCCCCATACGCCGTGCCAAGTCCCTGCAGGTGGCATCGATGTCGGCGCTATTCGCGTGCGGTTGGGCGAGCGCCGGGCCAGCCCAGGTTTCCACCTCCTCGGCCAAGGCGCGTTGCGCATCAGAGAGGAATGGCCATTGCAGGAAGGAGCGATCAGTCACCGCGAAATTCCGGCTGCCGTTTGGCTGCAAATGCCTCGAAGGCTCGGGTGAAGTCCTTGGTCGCCATGCAGATCGCCTGAGCCTGCGCTTCCGCCTCGATCGCGGTATCGACGTCCATCGACCACTCGCGGTGCAGCATGGTCTTGGTGATGCCGTGCGCGAAGGTCGGCCCGGCGGCGAGCCTGGCGGCCACGCCCTGGGCATGGGCGAGCACTGCGCCGGGTTGCTGTAGCGCATTGTAGAACCCCCAGGCGGCGCCTTCATCGCCGGTCATGGCGCGCCCCGTGAACAACAACTCGCTGGCCCGGCCTTGCCCGATCAGACGGGGCAGGATGGCGCAGGCACCCATGTCACAGCCGGCTAAGCCCACGCGGGTGAACAGGAAGGCACAACGGCTTGCGGCAGTCGCGTACCGCAGATCGGCCGCCATCGCCAGGATCGCCCCTGCCCCGGCGCATACCCCTTCCACCGCCGCGACGATCGGCTGCGGGCAGGCGCGCATCGCTTTCACCAGGTCGCCCGTCATACGGGTGAAGGCGAGCAGTTGTGGCATGGCAAACTTCGTGAGCGGCTCGATGATCTCGAACACGTCGCCACCGGAACAAAAATTCTCGCCTGCACCGGTGATAACGACCGCCTTGACCGAACTATCATACTGTAACGCACGGAATGTATCGCGCAGCTCGGCATAGCTATCGAACGTCAGCGGGTTTTTCTTATCGGGCCGGTTCAGTGTGAGCGTCGCAACTCCGCCCTCGGCCTGCCATCCGAAGTATTGCGGGTTCACATCACTTCTCCCCCCGCCACGGCGATCGCCTGGCCCGTCATGGATCCAGCATCATCCCTGCACAGATAGGCCACTGCGCTGGCAACCTCCTCCGGCCGCACCAGGCGGCCTTGCGGATTACTCCGTTCCAAAGCCCCGCGGGCGTCGCCGGCTGACTTTCCGGTCTTAGCCACGATCGTGTCCACTGCCAGGCTGACCAACGCCGTTTCCGTGAAGCCAGGGCACACCGCATTCACCGTCACACCCGTGCGGGCCAACTCGACGGCGAGTGCGCGTGTCAACCCGATCAGTCCGTGCTTCGCGGCGCAATATGCGGTGGTATAGGCGTAGCCTTTCAAGCCGGCCGTGCTTGCGATAGAGACGACGCGTCCCCAGCCACGCTGCATCATCCCCGGCAACACATACTGGATGGTGGTGAAGCAGCCGGTTAGGTTTAGACTAAGCATCGCATCCCAGTCGGCGCGGCTGTGCCGGGCGAAGGGAGCAGAATGGGCGCCACCTGCGTTGTTCACAAGGATGTCGAAGCGCCCGAGCCGGTCGATGGCGACGCCAAGCGCAGCACTGTCGGTAACGTCAGCCACGGCGTAGGGAAAGCCAGACCTGGCCAGGGCTGCCTCGTCCCGCCCCAGCACCGCGACCTCGACACCCTCGGCAGCCAGCCGGCTGGCAACGGCGTGGCCGATCCCCTTGGCCCCGCCCGTGACCAGCGCCGTCCGCCCCCGCATCTGTCCGCCCCTTCCCTGAGCGGCGATCCTGCCGGGCGCTCTTTGACCCGTCAATCGTTTAGACTTAAAGGGTCGAAACCCTGGAGCTGACGATGGTGAACCCGATGTTCGGCCCGAACCGGTTCAAACTGGGGCTGTTCTCGCTCAATGCGGATGGCGGGCTGGCCCTCACCAAGGTGCCGGAGCGCTGGTCCGCGGCATGGGGCGGGATCGCCGCGGCCGCACGGATGGCCGACCGGGCCGGCCTCGAATTCATCCTACCGATCGCGCGCTGGAAGGGCTTCGGCGGCGAGCTCAACAGCCGCGAGTGGAGTTTCGAGACGCTCACCTTTGCCGCAGCGCTGGCGGGTATCACACAACGAGTCGCGGTGTTCGCGACGGTCCACGTGCCGATGGTGCATCCGATCTTCGCGGCCAAGGCGCTGGCCACGATCGACCAGGCCAGTGGCGGGCGCGCCGGACTGAACATCGTCTGCGGCTGGAACCCTGAGGAGTTCGCGCTCTTCGGGCTGCCAATGACGGAGGACCGCTACGCCCAGGGCCGCGAGTGGGCGCGGGTGATCGAGCGGCTGTATACCGAGGCGGAGCCGTTCGACTTCCACGGGCAGTTCTACGACCTCAAAGCCGTGTCGGGAAAGCCGCCGCCGCTACAGCGCCCCCGCCCGGTAACGCTGAACGCCGCCTTCTCGCCGCCGGGCCGGGCCTTCGCGGCGGAGGCCGCGGATTTCCTCCTCACCACTTTCACCGATATCGACGCCGGCCGCCCCCACCTTGCGGACATGCAGGCCCGCGGTGCGGCGCAGGGGCGGGTGATCGGGGTGGTGGCGACCTGCCACGTCGTCTGCCGGCCAAGCCAGGCTGAGGCGGAGGCTTACTACGAGCATTACGCCGTCACGATGGCGGACACGGCGAGCCTGGACATCTACACGGCGGCGAAGGCGGCGAACTCCAATTCGCACGACCCGGCGGCCTACCAGCAGCATCGCAAGCGGTTCGCGGCAGGCGGCGGGACCTATCCGTTGGTGGGCACACCCCAGCATATCGCCGACGAGATGGTGCGGATGGCGAATGCCGGATTTGCAGGGACGACCTTGTCGTTCGTGAACTTCACGGCGGAACTGCCGTATTTCGTCACCAACGTCTTGCCGCTGCTGGAGCGCGCCGGCCTGCGCGCCCCTGCTTGAGCCGGGTGGTTCAGTCCGCCGCCATCGCCTTCTCGTCCGCCGAATGCCAGAGCGCACCGCCCACTACCACGCTGTCCAACGCGAATCGCTGGCGACCGACACGGCTCTTGCCGGAGACATCCGTGAAGGTGAACCGGCCGTCCTCCAGGCGCATCACCGTCGCATCGCCTGTGCTGCCGATGGACAGATCGGCGAGGTCGGGACGTTTCAGCACGCCGGCGGGTGTCACCGTCACCGCTCGCACGATGTCCAGCAACGACATCCCGAGACAGAGGAATTTGCTCATCGTCTCCATGTTGTCGTAGGCCGGCCCGTCGATGCAAAGGACGTGCACGTCCGAACTGATGATGTCCGGCATGAAGCCGCCCGCCAACATCGCTTCCGCGACATCGAAATCGAACGAGCCCTTGCCGTGTGCGATGTCGAAGATGACACCGCGTTCGCGCGCCTCCCAGCACGCCTCCTTGATCGAGCCGTCGGCGCGGCAAGGCGCGTTGGGAAACGGCTTGAAGCAGTGCGTTAGCGTATCGCCGGCCCGCAACTCACGAAGCACGTCGGTGTAACGCGGCGGTGGACGGTCGATGTGGCACATGACCGGCAGGCCGGCGCGGTCCGCCGCTTCGAGCGCATGATAGAGCGGGGTGATGCCGTTTACGCCGCTCGTGTTGGCCCCGACCCGCACCTTTACGCCACGCACCAGGTCCTTGTTGGCCAGGGCGACCGAGGCGCAGGTCTCAGGATCCATCAAGCGCATGTCCTGGCTTTCTCCCACCATCACGGACTGCGAGAACGCATAGATGCCGGCGTGGCTGACATGCAGGTAGGCCAGGATGCGGGTCTGGCTGACCTCCATCACGTGCTTGCGGAAGCCGGCGAAGTTGCCGGGCCCGGCGGAGCCTACGTCCAGCCAGGTCGTCGTCCCGCAGCGCTTGGCCAAGGCATCACCATCGATGCTGATGGACGTGCCGCCCCAGTAGACGCGGGCGTGGAAATCAATGTTGCCGGGCATGATGACGCAACCGCTGACGTTCCGTTCGCGACGCCCCTGCAAGCCAGCACCGATCGCGGCCACCTTGCCGTCGGCAAACGCGATATCGGTGACCTCGTCACGGCCTGTCCCTGGGTCAAGTACGCGGCCATTACGGAGAATGAGGTCATGGTTCATCGGTTCGGCTCCTTGCGAGGCAGATCATGTGACGCCGCGGCCCGGTGCGGCGCAACGGTCCGTCCATAGCGTCTCCCGGGTCGGCATGGCACAATCGCGGATCATGACGGCACCCACCCGGCATCCCTGGCGGTCAAACTACCGAGGGTTGAAGTTTCTCACTGCGAGCGACGGGCTATCAGCCGGCGAGCTACATTGGGAGCGGGTCGATGCCGATCAGGTAAGCATGGCGAGCAGCACCCCGAAGGCACCCGCGCCGGCGAGCGGTCGTCACCAACCGAGATCGGCTAAGCGCATCGTAGTGCGCCCGGCAACCACTGCCGAGAAGGTTATGATCGAGGTTTGCCGCGCAAACCGGTCCCAGACCTCGGGACCCAGGGATCGGCGGCGCTTCGCGTCAATCGACATCGTCCCCGCCGCTGCCACGGGGGCAAAGCATGCGAAGAACAGGAACTAGGCGATGTCTCCGTTGCCGATCAGGTTGACGGCTGCCCAGACGAACACCCCGACCAGGAAAGGGTGCCGGGTGATGCGAACAACGCCGTTCGGCGGCTGCGCGGCAAGCCCTTGCTGCGCGACGGAAGTCGGGTTCGGTGTGGTGAGGCCGAGCACCACCAGTAGGAGTGCGGACAGCATCAACACGATCTGTGCCGGTTCCGCCATTCCAACTGCCTCCAGGTCCGCTGGTAGGGCGCACTACTGTAGGCGTTCACCAGCCAGATCATCGTCGCGACCGACAGTGTCGAGAACACGATCATGTATCCTCGCTCGCCCAGTCGTCTAGCGAGTCGGTCACGTAGCCTGCTGCCCGAGATGCCAGGATAGATGACCGTGAACGTGCCAGCGGCAAGGAGAAGCGAGATCATGGCCAGTGACTACGGATCCGGCGATGTATGGCAAGCTCGGGCGACCGGCTCCCGCTCGCACGTCACGGCGGCGGAGTTGCCTCATGCGGCACCGGTCGCTGGACGGGCACCGCTGCCTCGTTGCGACGCAAGAAAGGGAGTGTCCAGGGAGGGTCGTAGAACCAGTTCAATGACTGGCCGACTGGTCCCCATCCGCTTCCCTCCAGCAGCTGCAACAGCTCCCGCCTTGCCTCCGCCGTGGTAGCCGCGTCGATCGAGCCGCTGTATCGATAGACGCCAAAGGCCTGCGGCGGGAGGGCCACGATATGGATGGCAGGGTCGGTCGGACGTGGCAGGGTTTCGAGCGTGTATTGCACTGGCATGAAGAAGCGGATTCGCCACTGCCCGGAGCCGGTCTGGTCCTGCATGACGGGAGCAGTCATCGCAATCGACTTCGAACCGCCTTCCTGCGTTACGGGGGCCGTCATGGCGATGCTGGCCTTGCCGGTATTCGCGCCGAATATATAACTGGCCAGGCGCCGGAACCCGGCACTGCGACTATAAAGCTCGTCACCACTGATCGTCGTCTCAGCCGCAAGGCGTGGGCCAAATTGACGGATCTGCAGAGCACCCAGGTTTTCGACGACGGTGTAATACGGCTCTTCGGTGCCCGTCCGAATGCCCACGACGGAACAGCCGGCGAGCAAGACCGAGGAGAGAAGGGGCGCAAGTCTTGGCTTCATGCGCCGTAAACCCTGCCATGCCGGGGTTGGTTGCACGTCTGGTCGGGCTTGAGCACAGACATGGGATGACTGGCCGTTATGACGCGACCATCGTGCTCTCCCTCGCTACGGCCCTGTCGTGCCAACTCGCAACACGTGCCGCCATCCCGCAAACCCTAGCGGACCGTGCAGCGAAAGCTGGCATTACGAGGCTTCAACCAATCCGATCGGGCGCAACATTCCTCCTTTCGAAGGAAGAGGATCACATCAATCGGCGATGATGGAGCGAACCTCGGGGCCTTTCTGACCCTGGCCGACAACCACTCGAACGGACTGGCCTTCAGTCAACGGAGGATGTCCGGCTCGTTCGAGCGCGGTTGCATGGACGAACACGTCCTTGCCGCCATCCTGGGGCGAGATGAAGCCAAAACCCTTATTCGGATCGTACCACTTCACGGTGCCGGTCATCTCGACACCCGGGCCGGTATCCTGCACGCGGGGCGGGCGTGGACCCCGTGGGGCCTCGCCGCCGGCAAATCCACCTGGCCGTGGCGCGCGCGGCGCAGCGCTCGCCGTGCTCTCATCAACGGAGATGACCTGTTCGACCTGGCGGCCCTTCTGGCCCTGCCCGACCCGGACTTCAAGCGTCGCGCCTGGGCTGACTTGCTGGAAGCCTGACGCTTGCAGGGCATTGGCATGGAGAAACACATCGCCGGTGCCATCAGTCAATTCGACGAAGCCGAACCCCTTTTCGGCGTTGTACCACTTCACCGACGCCTTCAGGGAAGGCGCCGAGGACGGCGTCGAGAACGACGGAAACACAGGAGGAGAAGGCGTGTTGCCATAAAAATTGTCATCGTCGAATCCGCGACGACGTGGTTGCCGCTGCCGGCTATCCTTCGGGGGTCTCAACTACTGCGTCCTCTGCCAAGTCTCTCGTTGCCATCGAGATGGTGCCTCATGCGAACGCGCCAAGCTAGCGCGAAATTGCATCACCTAATCTTGGCACGACTTGTTGACGATCGGCACCGGCAGTTCAAGGCCGAAAGCGTGGGGAACTCGCTAGCGACACGACACTTGCCGCGCTGCCTCCCCGCACGTGCTAATGGATGGGAGTAGATGGAGGCGGAATTATGTCGGACTGGACCGGACGGCGTGTGGCGGTGATGGGCGGAAGCCGGGGGATCGGCCGCTCGATCGCCCTGGCCTTTGCCGCAGGCGGTGCACGGGTCGCGATCTGCGCCCGGAGCACCGGTCCGCTGGAACGCACCCGGGCCGAACTGGGCGACGGCGCCTACGCCGCGTCCCTCGACCTGGCGGACGCGGCGGGGATCGCCCGTTTCGTTCCGGAGGCCGCCGATGCGATGGGCGGGCTCGATGTGCTAGTGAACAACGCCTCCGGATTCGGCAGCGCCGATGACGAGGAGGGGTGGGCTGCGTCCGTTTCCGTTGACCTGATGGCCATCGTGCGCGCCAGCCAGGCCGCCTTACCCTTCCTGAAGCAGCAAGCTGGCGCCAGCATCGTCAATATCTCGTCGATCTCCGCCTATCGGGCCACCAAGCGCAACCCACCCTACGGCGCGATCAAGGCGGCGGTGATGCACTACACGGCCAGCCAGGCGAAGATGCTCGCCGCAGACCAGATCCGGGTGAACTGCGTGGCACCTGGCTCGATCGAGTTCCCGGGCGGCACCTGGGAGCAGCGCCGCACCAGCGACCCGGCCCTGTATGAAGGCACGCTCGCGCAGATCGCGTTCGGCCGCATGGGCAAGCCGGAAGAAGTGGCGGAGGTCGTGCTCTTCCTTGCCTCGTCCAAGGCGAGCTGGGTCACCGGACAGACCCTCGTGGTCGATGGTGGGCAGTTGATCGGGCCATGACCGACGGAATCGTGGGTCCGGGCGGCGAGACGGCGCCGAGCCGAGTCTCGCCCTATTTGGCCACCGATGTCGCGGAGGCCGTGACACCCGCCCGGCACGAGAGCGCGCGCAAGGCTTGGGACGCAGAACTGCGGCAGCCGCTCGGCCTCCACGGTGAGACGCCAGGCGTGCCGGAGAACTGGTTCCTCGGCCCGAAAGCCGAGAATCTGGACATCATGCGGGCGCTGATCCTGGAGACGCTGGACAGCCACGCCGCGTTCCGCCGCAAATTCCATCCGGAGGATCCGAGCCACATCACGGCCGCGATCCGCAACTCGCCGGGCTTCCAGGACGGCGTGGCGCACTTGCAAGCCCAGCTGACCATCCTGCTCGACCGGCTGAAGATGTCGGCCTCGTTCACGTCCATGCGCTACCAGGGCCACATGCTGTGGGACCAGGCGATGCCGGCCGCCCTCGGCCTGTTCGCCGGCATGCTCTATAACCAGAACAACGTGGCCGCCGAGGCATCTCCGGTTACCACGCGGCTGGAGATTGAGGTCGGTAACGATCTGTGCCGCATGTTGGGCTACAAAGTGCCCCAGGACGGGCAAACGCTGGCGCCGGGCGAGGGTGTGCCGTGGGGCCACATCACTAGTGGCGGCACCGTCGCCAATATCGAGGCGTTGTGGGCGGCACGGAACCTCAAGTTCTCGGCCATCGCCATACGTCAGGCAATTCGGGAAATCCCCGCACTCTCCGTCGCCAGGGCTCTGGAAGTGCCGCTCTGGCAGGGCGGGACCGCTCGCCTGATCGACCTCGACGTGTGGACGCTGCTCAACCTGGACATCGACGTAATCGCCGCCCTGCCCCAAGCCATCGCCGAACTTGGCGTGGCACCCGATCGGCTGACGCGGATCCTCGGCGGTTTCTCGGTGCAAAACGTCGGGCTGGCCGGGTTTTACCGCTCCTACATGGGTGACGTCCGCGAGTTGCCGGTGCTGCTGGCGCCGGCGACCGCGCCCTACTCCTGGCCGCAGGCGGCGACCCTGCTCGGCCTGGGGCAGAACGCCGTGCTGATCCAGCAGGTGAACCGGGATGCACGGCTGGACCTGGAAGCGGTCGAGACCACGCTGTTCGACATGCTGCGCCGTCGCGTGCCGGTGCTTTGTGCCGTGGCGGTAATCGGCAGCACGGAGGAGAGTGCAGTCGACCCGCTGGCCGGGCTGCTGGCATTGCGTGACCGATTCCGCAGCTACGGGCTGAACTTCGCGATCCACGCCGACGCCGCCTGGGGCGGGTATTTCCGGTCCATGCTGCGCGAGGCGGGCAGTCGAAGCGAGGCCGTCGGCGTCCCTACTCTGGCGATGAGCGATTATGTCCGCGAGCAATACGAGGTGCTCGGCCAGGCGGACAGCATCACGGTCGACCCGCACAAGGCCGGCTACATCCCCTACCCGGCGGGCGCGCTCTGCTACCGCAACGCCGCGATGCGGAACGCCGTCTCGCTGCAGGCGCCCGTCGTGTTCCACAGCCAGGCGGAACCGACGGTCGGGATCTACGGCGTGGAGGGATCCAAGCCCGGGTCCGCCGCGGCGGCGGTGTGGCTGGCCCACCGGGTGATCAGGCCGGACCAGAGCGGCTACGGCCGCATCCTGGGGCAGTGCATGTGGACGTCCAAGCGGCTGTTCTGCCGGCTGCATACGCTGGAAGACCCGCGGTTCCGCATCACGCTGTTCAATCAAACCCCGGCAGAGCGCGCCCGCCGCCCGGACGCCGAGTTGACCAAGGAACGCGAGGCAATCGGCCGCTTCGTGGATCTGGACAACGCCGCGCTGGAGGCGTTGCTGCTGGCGGACCCGGCGTCCAGGCAGCTGTTCACGTCGCTCGGCTCGGATCAGGTCATTCTCGCCTTTGCGCTCAACTTCCGCCTCGCCGATGGTCAGCTGAACGATGACCTGGCGAAGGCGAATGCGTTTAACGACCGGGTGTTCCACCACTGCAGCCTGATCGAGCCGCGTGCCGACACCAGCGACCTGGAGTTGATCCTGACCTCCTCCCGCTACGAGCCGCTGGTCTACGGCCACCATTTCGTCGATGCGTTCTGCCGTCGCCTGGGCGTCCGGCTACGGACAGAACTGGGGGTGGACTTCCTGATCTCCACGACGATGGACCCTTGGACCACGGAGACGGAGGGCGGGGATTTCCTGGTCACCATCCAGGACGCCCTGCGCCGGGCGGCGCACCGGTCACTGAACGAGTTGGGGTTCTGTTGAGGCGTGAGGCTCGCGACCTTCAACGTCAACGACGTCAACAAGCGCCTGCCGAACCTGTTGCGGTGGCTTGAGATGGCCAAGCCGGATGCCGTTTGCCTCCAGGAGTTGAAGGCGGAGGACGGTGCGTTTCCCATCGAGGCTCTGCGCAAGGCGGGCTACGGCGCCGTCTGGC
This sequence comes from uncultured Acetobacteraceae bacterium, assembly GCA_964235545.1. Taxonomy (GTDB): domain Bacteria; phylum Pseudomonadota; class Alphaproteobacteria; order Acetobacterales; family Acetobacteraceae; genus LMUY01. Next base: position 8,492 of record CAXSEG010000030.1, on the reverse strand, counting down.
GAGGGCAGCGCAGCTGGAACGGGGTTGCCATCCTCGCCCGCGGCGCGGACCCGGTGGAGACCCGCCGCGCCCTGCCCGGCGATCCACGCGATACCCAGAGCCGTTACATCGAGGCTGCGGTGAACGGGGTGCTCGTCGCGTCCCTGTATCTGCCGAACGGCAACCCCCAGCCCGGGCCAAAATTCGACTACAAGCTTGCCTGGTTCGAGCGGCTGATCGCCCACGCGGCGGCGCTGATCGGAAGCGGGCTGCCGGTGGTGCTGGCCGGCGACTTCAACGTGGTGCCGACCCCGGCCGACATGTACCCGTCCCGGTCGCACGACAAAAACGCGCTCGTGCAGCCGCAGAGCCGGGCAGCCTACGCACGGTTGCTCGCCCAGGGCTGGACGGACGCCCTTCGGACCAAGCACCCGGATTCACCGGTCTATACGTTCTGGGCGTACCTGCGCGACGGCTGGGCGCGGGATGCCGGCTGGCGGCTGGACCACCTCCTGCTCAGCCCCGCGCTCGCCGGGCTGATGCTGGACGCCGGCGTGGACCGTGCCGTCCGAGCGGAGGACGGGGCCAGCGACCACGCGCCGGCCTGGGTCGAGCTGCGCGGACCGCAGCGAGGCGGCTTGCGCCGGAAGGTCGACCCGGGCACGCTTCGTTGAACAAGAATAGGGTGGAATCACCGTCATGACGATGTCCTCGCTCGCCCGGATCGCCGCGTTGCTGGCGGTCACCTTCAGCGCCTCGGCTGCCGACCTGACTCCGCGGGACGTGCCGGCCAAGGCTGTTCCCGTGCCCGGCGATGTCAGCCCGCAGATCCAGGCCGTGATCGCGCTGCCGCTTCGTATGAACTGGAACAGTCCGCCCACGAATTCCGATGGCTGGCGGGACCTTGCCAACGCCGGAGCGGCGACCCTGGCGAAGACGATCCCCGGGCTGAAGGAACGCTTGCACGTCACCGTCGAACCCGGCGTGATCGACGGCGTGAAGGTGTTCACCGTCACCCCGGAGACGATCCCGCCCGAGAACCGCAACCGTCTGCTCGTCCACGTGCATGGCGGCTGCTACGTGCTCAATCCCGGCGAGGCAGCGCTGCCTGAAGCGATGTTCATGGCCGGATTCGGGCACATGAAGGTCATCTCCGTCGATTACCGGATGCCACCGGCCGCCTACTACCCGGTGGCCCTGGATGACGCGATAACGGTGTGGAAGGCGGCCACCCACATGGCCGACCCGAAGAACATGGCGATCTTCGGCAGTTCGGCCGGTGGCGCGCTGACGCTGGAGATGGTGCTGCGGGCGAAGGCGGAGGGTCTTCCGTTGCCCGCAGCGATGGCGCCGGGCACGCCGATGTCCGACCTGACAGGCCCGGGCGACTCGTTCCAGACCAACGCGATGGTGGATAACGTGCTGGTCTCGCCAACGGGGTTCTGCGACGCGGCGGCGCGGTTCTACGCGCAGGGGCATGACCTGGCTGACCCGATGCTGTCCCCGCTAATGGGCGACTTCCACGGGTTGCCGCCGGCGATACTGACCACCGGCACGCGCGACCTGCTGCTCAGCAACACCGTCCGTGCCCATCGCAAGCTACGCCAGGCAGGCGTGGAAGCGGCACTGCAGGTGTACGAAGGGCAGAGCCACGCATATTACTTCCGGGACGACACGGCGCCGGAAAGCAAGGAGGCCTTCGAGGAGATCGCGTCGTTCTTTGACAAGCATCTCGGTAACTAGACGGCCCGCCTACCGTGCCGGCGTGATCGCCGTCGGCAGGATGGGGTCGTCGATCTCGGGCGCGCCGGCGATGTGCTGATAGGTGCCGTAGATCAGCATCCCGGTCGGGATGTCTTTCCAGGCCGTGCTCACCGAGCGGTAGGCGTTCCCGTCGAAGCCTTCCCGGTAGTGGCTGATCTTGAGCGCGTGGTAGGTTTGGCCGAGCAGTGAGATGTCCTCGATCCCTTCGTTGCGCATCAGGTCGTGGTAGTGCCGGCCGGGTGCGACGAGGTTGTCGAACCCGGCGACCGTGCCGCTCGGGCCGTCAATCACCTGGCGCAGCAACGGCCGGGCCTGTGCGGCGCCGGGCCAATCGGTCAGCCAGATCTCATACCAGGCCTTCGCTTGCTCGCCATCCACCGACAGCAGGCAAAGATCCGGGTCGGAGGCGTCGGCGCCGCCGAACAGGAAGGCGGAGCCGCCCTTCTGCTCGACCTTGGCCCCGGACGCGGCGCAGGAGAGCGGGCGCTCATGGCCGTCCGTCGGGTGGACGTTGGCGCCAAGGATCATCGGCGGATAGCTGCCTGCCGCACCCTGCATCGCGAGCGGCAGGTTAACCTGGCCGGCGGGCACGCACCCGCTTAGCGCCAGCAGGAGGAGCGATTGCGATCGAAGCTGCAAATTGGCATTCCTTCCGCCGTGACAAGGATTGCAGATCGGGCGTCGGACTGCTGCAAGTGTCAAGACGCAACACCTCAAGGCGTGGCATGACGCCTCTAGGATGAGCAAGCCCGACGAGAAGAAGCCCAGCGCAGACAAACCCGGTAAGGCATGGCGCCGGGCCGCCCTGCTGTTCGCCGCCGGGGCGAGCCTTGTGGCGCTGGCTGCCGTGGCACTCCTGTCCTTTGACGAACCACTGGTGCGGCAGACCAACCCGCAAACCGACAACGCCTATGTCGGCGGCGACACCGTGCCGGTCGCTGCGCGGGTGCAGGGCTACCTCGTCGCGCTGCCCATCGCCGACAACCAGCCTGTACGCGCCGGTGACGCGTTGGCGCAGATCGACGAGGCCGATTACCGCGCGCAACTGGACCAAGCCCGCGCGGCGCTCGAGGCGGCCCGCGCGCAAGTTGACACGCTGGACGCGCAGGTCACGCAGTTGATGGCGCAGATCGGCCAAGCGCAGACCCAGGAGACGTCGCAGCGCGCGGAGACGGTCCGCACGGCCCCGGAACTCATACGGCAGGAAAAGCTGATCAACACCGATGTCGGCGTGCGGCGCACCCTCGAGCAGGCGCAGGCCGACCAGCGCCGCACCGAGGCAGGGGTCGAATCCGCGCACGCCAACCTGACCGTGCGACGGAAACAGGTGGACACGCTGACCGCCCAGCGCGACGAGGCCCAGGCGGCTGTCCTGGCCCGGCAGGCCGATCTGACCCTGGCCGCCCTGAACCTGGGCTGGACCAAGGTGCTCGCTCCTGCCGGCGGTACGCTCGCGGCGCGCCGGGTCCGTGTCGGAGACCTGTTGCAGCCGGGCACGGTGATCACCTATCTCACCCCGCTGGACACTGTCTGGGTGGATGCCAACTTTACCGAACGGCAGATCCCGCCGATCAGGCCCGGCCAGCCAGCTCGGTTGCGGGTGGATGCATTCCCGGACCAGCCGCTCGAAGGCCACGTCATCGCGTTGTCCCCCTTGACCGGCAGCCAGATGACCGCCGTGCCGCCGGACAACGTCACCGGCAATTACACGAAAATCGCCCAGCGCGTGAACGTGCGCATCGCCATCGACTGGCATGGCAGCCCGCTGATTGGCCGCGTGCGGCCGGGCATGTCCGTGGTCGCGACCGTATTCACGGACCGGGGCTGATGCGTAACCTGATCGTCCGCGCGGTGGTTGCAACGTTGCTCGTGCTGGCCGCCGGCATGTTCGCGGTCGATTGGAACCAGGTGATCCTCGGCGTCGGCCGCCGCAACACCGACGACGCCACGCTGCAGGGTGACCCGGTGACCTTGCAAACCCGCGTCTCCGGCTATCTGACCGGCGTGCCGGTGGCCGATTTCCAACCTGTCCACAAGGGTGACTTGCTGTTCCAGGTCGAGGATACCGATTACCGCGCCCGGGTGGACCGCGCTAAGGCAGACCTCGCGCAGGCGGACGCTTCCATCCGGGTGGCCGACGCGCAGGTGGCGCAGGGGGAGGCGCAACTCGGCGTGGCCGTCGCCGCGATCCATAGCTCGGATGCCGGCCTGCAACAGGCACGGCTGGAGATGCTGCGGCAAGCGGCGTTGCTGCACACCGAGTCGTATCTGCAACGCGCCTATCAGGACGCGCAGGCCTCCCAGGACAGTCAACAGGCGGCGAAAGATGGCCGGATCAAGGACCTAACGGCGACGGAGGCGCAGGTGGACGTGCTCCGTGCCCAGGCGGAACAGGCCCGCGCGCAGCTCCAGGGCCGGCAGGCCGCGCTGGCATTCGCCCGCATCGAACTCGGCTACACGCGGATCGAGGCTCCGGTGGACGGGATCGTGACCACGCGGCTGCTCCGCCTAGGCGCCTATGCACCCGCCGGCAGCACGCTGATCACCGTCGTGCCGCTCGCCCCCGTGTGGGTCGTGGCCAACTACCGCGAGGTGGCGCTGACCCGGATGCTGCCGGGGCAAGAAGTGGAGGTGCATGTTGACGCCTTGCCCGGCCAAAGGCTGCACGGCCATGTCGACAGCCTGGAACCGCAGAGCGAGGCGGACCTGTCCGCCTTGCCGCCGGACCGTGCCGCCGGCAACTTTACCAAGGTGACGCAACGCGTGTCGGTCAAGATCGACCTGGATCCGAGGCCCGACCTGGCCGGCACGCTTCGCCCTGGCCTTTCGGCCGAGACATGGGTGCGGACGCGGCCATGAGGCTGTTCGGACCGCTCGCCCCCGAGCCGCTGCAGCCGCCCAAGGGACCGGACGGGAAGCCGCAGCTGGGCCCGCCGCCGATCACTTGGCTGCTGGCCATCGGCATGGCGGGGGCGGCACTCGGGTCGATCATCTCGAATCTGGATACGCGGCTGACGGCGTTCTCGCTGGCCGATCTGCGGGGTGGCGCCGGGTTCGGCGTGGACGAGACATCCTGGGTGTCGCAGGCCTACGACATCGCCGAAGTCGCGGTGGTTCCGATCACGCCCTGGCTCTCGTCCATCATCTCGCCGCGCCGGGCGATCGCTTCGGCGGCAGCGTTGCTGACCGTGGCGGGCGCATTCGTGCCCATGGCGACACCGCATTACCCGTTGCTGGTGGCACTGCGCTTCCTGCAAGGCCTGGGGGGCGGTGCCCTGATCCCGCTCCTGCTGCTGACCGTGCTCCGCTTCACGCCCGCGCATCAGCGCGTGTTCGGGCTGGCCGTGTACGGCTTCATCACCGCCGTGACGCCCTTGCTGGCGGAAGGCCTGGCCGGCCTGCTGGTCGAGCAGATCGGGTGGCAGGCGGTGTTCTATATCGGGCTTGCCATCGGCCCGTTCGTCGTGCTGCTCGTGCTGATCGGAATGCCTTACGAAAGGCTGAAGCCGGAGCCGTTCCCGAAGACGGATTATGGCGGCATGGTCCTGCTCGCCCTGTTCGCCGGGACACTGACGGCGGCGTTGGGCCAGGGGCAGCGGCTGGACTGGTTCGACTCGCCCCTGATCGACAGCCTGTTCGCCAGTTCGGTGTTCAGCTTGCTGGCTTTCCTCGTCCTAGAGTTGTCGCTGGACCATCCGCTGATCGACCTTGGCCTGCTGAAACGGCGCAACTTCACCGGCGGGCTGTTGATGATCTTCGCGTTCGCGTTCGCCTCGCTATTCACCACCAGCGTGCTGCCGATGTTCGGCCAGGAGGTGCGGGGCTACCGTCAGCCGCAGGTGGGCGCCATCCTGATCTGGGGCGCCCTGGCCCAGTTGCTGGCCGTCCTGGTCATCCCGTTCGTGATCCGTGCGCTGGAGGTGCGTGTCGTGCTGGCGCTCGGGCTGTTCGCGGCCGCACTGGCCGGCCGCCTGGCAACTTTCATCGATAGCGACTGGATCATCACGGATGTCCTCCTCGCCCTGCTGATCGCCAGTGTGTCGCAGGTGATGATCCTGGTTCCCACAACCATCGTCAGCACCTCGGTCCTCAAACCGGAGGATGCGCTCTCGGGCGGCACCATCTTCAACGTCGTTCGCAACCTGGCCGTCACGACCGGCGGCGCCGTGATGGGCGGCGTGCTGACGGTGCGCGAGCGCGTGCATTCCTTCTACATCACCAGCCACCTGGTCACCGGTGGGCCAGCGACCGTCAACCGCGAGTCCGCTGACGGATTGGCGGCACTCGCCACGGCGGTCCGGGCCCAGGCCACGACCCAGGCGACGGCCGACGCGTTCGGTTGGGGCGGGATTGCCGCGATCATCGCGTTCGCCGTTGTCCTGGTGTTACACCCCACGCCGATCCCCTACCCGCCGGGCAAGCGGACGTGACGTGGCAGGCAGCCTTGCTGGCGCTGCTCCCCGCCGTGGCGCTCGCGCAACGCCCCCCAGTGCTCGACCCGGCGTTCGACCACGCCCTCTCGCTCGCCTACCTCTATAACCCGCAACTGCTCGCCGAGCGCCAACGCCTGCGCGAGACGGATGAGGGCGTGCCGCGGGCGCTGTCCGGCTGGCGGCCGAATGTCCAGCTGCGCGGCTATGCCGGCGGGTCCGCCGTGTTCGACAGCATCGACACGGCCCACTCACCGGAACGTCGGACGCCGCAGAGTGGCGACCTGGTGCTCACCCAGCCGCTCTATACCGGCGGCCGCGTCGGGGCGCAGGTCGCGCAGGCGGAGGCGCTGGTCGTTGCCGAACGCGCCGCCTTGCGGGCCAGCGAAGCCATGGTCCTGCTCGCCGCCGGCACCGCCTTCCTGGACGTCGCACGGGACGCCCGGATCGTGCTGCTCAACCGCAATCAGACCGCGGTGCTGGAGCGCACGCTGCATGCGACCGAGCAGGAGCTAGCCGCGGGGGCCGTCACCGAGACGGACGTGGCGCAGGCACGGGCCCGCCTTGCCGACCAGCGTGGCAACCAGGCGCAGGCGGAGGCGGAGCTTGCGGCCTCCCGCGCGTCCTACCAGCAGCAGGTGGGCGAATTGCCGGGGGCGCTGGCCCTGCCCCGCCTCGTGCTGCCCCTCCCTGCGGACCGGCTGGCCTTGCTGGCCTTGGTGCCAAGCAATAACTTCGACGTCCAGCAGGCCCGCAGCGCGCTGGAGGCGAGCCGCCAGGGCATCGACATCGCCCGCGCCGGGCTGTTGCCGCGCGTATCCATGGAGCTGCGCGGCACGCGGGTGAAGGACACGGACGTGCAGCTGTATCATCAACGGGACAACATCGCTGAGGGTACGCTGCAACTGACCGTGCCGCTGTATCAGGGAGGCGGCCCAGCTGCCGAGACGCGCCAGGCGAAGGAGGCAGCCGCCCGCAGCCTGCTGCAGATCGACGTGGTCGTGCGCCAGGCCAAGCAGCAGGCGCAGACGGCGTGGGACATGTTGGACGCCGGCCGTACCCGGATCGCCCAGGCCCACATATCGATCGACGCCAATACGGTGGCGACCCGCGGGGTTGCGCGGCAGCAAAGCGTCGGTGCGCGAACTCTGCTGGAAGTGCTTAACGCCCAGCAGGAGCTGCTCACTGCGGAGGTCAGCTTGGCGCGCGCGATCCGGGACGAGCAGGCGGCGGAACTGGCAGTGCTCGCAGTGACGGGCCGGCTGACCGCCGAGACCATCGGCCTGCGCGTGCCGGTTTACGACGCGCAACGGCATTATGACGAGACTCGAGACCGCCTGGGGGGCCTCACGCCGGCTCCGTAGCCGGCGCGATGGCGGCTGGCGTTTACTTCTTTGGGTCGTTCGCTGGCACGGGATCGATCACCGTGTTGATCGTCTCGCGCACCGCCGTGACCCGGACGTTCGGTGCCAATTCGATCTCCACCTCGTTGCTGCCTTCTTTGACGCGCTGGACGATCCCGACAAGCCCGCCGCCGGTCACCACCTTATCACCGCGGCGCAGCGAAGAGAGGCGGGTCTTCAGCTTCTTCTGCGCCGTTTGCTGCGGCCGGATGAGCAGGAAGTAGAACACCCCGAAGATCAGCACGATGGGCAGGAACTGGCTGTATTGTGCCAAGGCGCCGCCGAAATCCTGGGCATAGGCGGGTGTTATGAACATGAGGCATCCGGGTTGCGGTGAATGGCGGCGGACCATAGTTTGCCGCGCTCTCCCGTCAAGTTGAGGCCCGATATGGACGCGACTTTGCTCCCCGTGCTGACCCGTATCGCCGACGCGCTCGATCGGCTGGCCCCGGCGCCGGATGCGCCGGTGGCCCTGGCCGAGGCCGACGCGTTCGTGTGGCATCCGGACGGAACCTGGCTGCAGCCGGTGCCGCATGTCTCGTCAGTCAAGCTCGATCTGCTGCACGGCATAGCCGCCCAGCGGGACCGGTTACTGCCCAACACGTTGCGCTTTGCCGCCGGGCTACCCGCCAACAACGCCATGCTGTGGGGTGCCCGCGGCACCGGCAAGTCGTCCCTGGTGAAGGCCGCCCATGCCGAGGCGCTGGCGCGCCACCCGGGCAGCGTGGCATTGATCGAGATCGCGCGGGAGGACATCGCCACCCTGCCCGCCCTGCTCAACCTGCTGCGGGACACGGACCGACGCTGCCTGGTGTTCTGCGACGACCTCTCGTTCGAGCGGGAGGACGCCGACTACAAGGCGCTGAAATCCGTGCTGGACGGCGGCATCGAGGGCCGCCCGGCCAACGTGCTGTTC
>CAXSEG010000029.1:17885-22656 GCA_964235545.1 uncultured Acetobacteraceae bacterium | reverse complement strand
CCACGAGGAACAGGTATGCGAACAGGATCGCCAGCGCCAGGATAAACCCGGTCTGCCCGGACGCCGCCACCTCCTGATACGCCGTACCCGTCCACTCGTAAGTGAAGCCCGGCGGCAACGTCTGCTGCGAGATCTGCGCCATCGCCTGCAAGGATGCTCCGGACGAGCCGCCCGGCGCCGGGCTACCGTTCACCGTGATCGAGCGGTAGTTGTTGTAGCGCGTGATCACTTGCGGCCCGAGCACGATCCGCGGCTCGGCGATGGCGCGCAGCGGCACGACCTGGCCGGTGTTGTTGCGGATGTAGATCTTCCACAAATCCTCGGTCGAGCTACGGTCGTACGCCTCGCCCTCGATGTTCACCTGCCACACGCGGCCGAACAGGTTGAAGTCGTTGATGTAGATACCGCCCAGCGTCGCCTGCAGCGCCGTGAACACGTCCGTCATCGACAGACCGAGCGCCTGCGCCTTCTGCCGGTCAATGTCGAGATACAGCGAGGGGTTGGTCGCCGTGAAGGTGGTGAACACCCGGTTCAGCCGCCTGTCCGCATTGGCGGCGGCCAGCAGTCCGTTGCCGGCCTGGCCGATCTGCACCGAATCTTGCCCCTCCAGCGCCTCCAGCTGGTATTCGAAGCCGCCGGTGGTGGACAGCCCGATGATCGGCGGCAGGTTGAACGGGAACGCGGTCGCTGAGCGGATCGTCTGCAGCGCGCCGAACATCTGCCCGATCAGCGCCTGCGCCCGCTCGGCCGCCGCCGTGCGGTCCTCGAACGGCTTCAGGCGGAGGAACAGGAACGCGGCGTTGCTCTCCTGCGCGCTATCCAGCAGCGAGAAGCCGATGATGGCGAAGGTGTCGCGCACGCCGGGCATCGCCTTGGCCAGGTCCTCGATGCGGCGCACCACGTTGCTGGTCCGCGCGACCGAGGCGCCGTCCGGCAACTGCACGGCGACGAAGAAGCCGCCCTGGTCCTCCTCCGGCAGGAACCCGGTCGGCGTGCGCAGCGCCAGCCCGAAGATCCCCGCCCCGAACACCAGCGCCAGCAACACGCCCACCACCGCCAGCCGCAGCGTCTTGCCCACCACGTAGGCATAGCCGTCCCGCACCCCGTCGATGCCGCGCATCACCCGCGCCATGATGCCGCGCTTCGGCCCGCTGTGGCGCAGGAACACCGCGCACAGTGCCGGCGACAGCGTCAGCGCGTTCAGCGCCGAGATCAGCACGGACACGCTGATGGTGACCGCGAACTGGCGGAATAGCTGGCCCGAGATGCCCGGGATGAAGGCGATCGGCACGAACACCGACAGCAGCACCAGCGTGATCGCGATAATCGGCGCCGTTATCTGCGCCATCGCGACCTTGGTCGCCTGCGCCGGCGTCCACTCCGGGTTTTCCTCCATCACCCGCTCGACGTTCTCGACCACCACGATCGCGTCGTCCACCACGATGCCGATCGCCAGCACCAGCGCCAGCAGCGACACGGTATTGGCCGAGTAACCGAGCGTCAGCAGCCCGGCGAACGCGCCGATCAGGCTCACCGGCACGGCGATGGTGGGGATCAGCGTCGCGCGCAGGCTGCCCAGGAATAGGTACACCACGACGATGACGAGGATGAACGCCTCGCCCAGCGTCTTCAGCACCTCGCGGATCGTGTCCGTCACGAAGGTCGTGCTGTCGTAGGTGACCTGGAAATGCATGCCGTCGGGGAAGCGCTCGCTCAGCTGGGTCAGCTTGCGGTTGATGGCGGCGGCGGTGTTCACGGCGTTGGCGCCGGGTGCCAGATAGATCGCGACCGCCACTGAGGGCTGCCCGTCCAGCCGGCTCTCGCTGTCCTCGTTCTGGGCGCCCAGGTCGAGACGGGCCACGTCCTTCACCCGCAGCACGGAGCCGTCGTTGTTGGCGCGCACTACGATGTTGCCGAACTGCTCGGTGGTGACCAGGCGGCCCTGCGTCTGCAGGTTCAGCTGGAACTGCACGTCCGTGCCGACCGGGCGGGCGCCGATGCGGCCGATCGGCGCCACCACGTTCTGCGCCTGGATGGCGTTGATGATGTCGGTGGGCGAGAGATTGAGGCTGGTGAGGCGGTTGGTGTCGAACCAGATCCGCATCGAGTATTTCAGGCGGCTGAACAGGTTGGCCTGGCCCACGCCGGGCGTGCGGCTGATCTCGTCCAGGATGTTGATCGTCGCGTAGTTGGTGATGAACAGCGGGTCCTGCTTCGCCCCGTCGCTGTACAGGTTGATGAACTCCAGGATCGCGGAGGACCGCTTCTGGATGGTCAGTCCCTGCTGCGTCACGGAGGGCGGCAGCTCGGCCATCGCCGTCTGCACCCGGTTGTTCACGTTGACGGTGTTGATGTCGGGGTTGGTGCCGAGCTCGAAGCTGACGGTCAGGTTGTAGCTGCCGTCGTTGCCGTTCGTGCTCTTCATGTAGATCATCTTGTCGACGCCGATGACCTGCGCCTCGATTGGCTGCGCCACGGAGGCCTCGACCACGGCGGCCGAGGCACCCGGGTAGTTGGCGGTGACCTGCACCTGCGGCGGCACGATGTCCGGGAACTGCGCGACCGGGATGCGGGTCATCGCCAGGCCGCCGGCAATGGTGATGATGATGGCAATGACGATCGCCAGCCGTGGCCGGTCGACGAAGACGGCGGAGATCATCTATTTCTGTCCCGTCACTTCTGTCCCTGTCCGCCGCCCTGGCTGGGCTGCGGGGAGGCCTGCGCCGGGCTGTTGCCGGAGCCCGAGGACGGGGCAGGAACCGCGGCCGGGGTCGTGGTGGAACCGCCGGGAGGGCCGCCGGCGCCGCCGGGCCCGGGTGCCGCCGGCGCCGGGTTGACGGGCTGGCCGGCGCGCACGCGCTGGATGCCGTCCGACACGATCACCTCGCCCTGCTTCAGCCCGGCCGACACGGTGACGAGCGGGCCGGAGGCCTGGCCGGCCGTGATCCGCCGCTGCTCCGCCCGGTTGCCCGGCCCGACGACGTAGACGTAGCTGCCCTGCTGGTCCGCCAGCACGGCGGCTTGCGGGATCGCCAGCGTCTGGATCGGCTGGGCGCCTTGCAGCAGCACGGTGACGAACTCGCCATCCGTCAGCTCGCGGTCCCCCTGGCTGCCGAGGGTGGCACCGGGGAATAGCGGGTTGGCCACCACGCCGCGCAGATTGATCGTGTCCGTGTTGGCGGCGATGAACGGGTCGATATAGTCGATATGGCCGTCCGACGCGTAGCTCTTGCCGTTCGGCAGCTTGAGCTTGATCACGACGGCCGAGGTGCCCTTGCCGACATAGCGGTCCCGCAGCTCGAGCGCGGTGCGCACGGCGACCGGGAAATACACGTACATCGGGTCCTGGCTGACGATGGTGGTCAGCGTGCCGCTGGACGGGCCGACCACGTTGCCGATGGTCACCGAGGTGCGGCCGATTTTGCCCGCGATCGGCGAGATGATGTCGGTGTAGCCAAGGTTGATCTGCGACGTCTGCAGGTTGGCCTGCGCTGCCAGCAGCAGCGCCGCGTTCGACCGCTGCGAGGCTGTCGCGTCATCCACCGTGGAACGCTGCCCGGCCGGCGTGCTCAGCAGCGTCTGGGCCCGGCCGAGCGTGATGGAGGCATTCGCCAACTGCGCGTTCGCCTGCGCCACGGCGGCCGTCTTGGCCTGCACGTCCGCCTCGAACGGCGGCTTCTCGATCTGGTATAACAGGTCCCCCGGCTTCACCTCGGAGCCCTCGGTGAACAGCTGCCTGGTCAGGAACCCGGTCACGCGGGCGACCAGCGCCACCCGGTTGGTCGCCTGGATGCGGCCGACGAACTCGTCGGTCTGGAAGATGGATTGCGGCTGCACCACCGTGGTGCCGACCGCCGGCGGCCCGGGTGGGCCGCCTTGGGCGAGCGCCAGGCCGGGTAAGGCCAGCAAAGCGAGGGTGAAAGGAGCCAGTCTCAGCGTCGTTGTCACTCGCATGGTTCCAACAAGTAGCATTCGTGAGGCGCAGGGCAATGGCAGCGGCTTGCGGAAGCGTCAACCTCGCCGCAAGTTCGCGTCCAGGGAGGCCGCTCGATGGTCGCGATGGTATGAGTGGCCCGTTGGCCGGACTGCGGGTCGTGGAGTTCACCCACATGGTCATGGGGCCGGCCTGCGGGTTGGTGCTGGCCGATTTAGGCGCGGACGTCATCAAGGTCGAGCCGGTGCCGGACGGCGACAACACGCGCCGGCTGGGCGGGTCGGGCGCTGGCTTCTTCGCTATCATGAACCGCAACAAGCGCTCCATGGCGGTGGACATGAAGTCGGAGGCCGGCCTGGCCGCCGTCAAGCGTGTGCTGCGGACGGCCGACGTGCTGGTGGAGAACTTCCGGCCCGGCGCGTTGGACAAGCTCGGCCTGGGCTGGGACGCACTGCGCGCCGAGAACGAGCGGCTGATCTACGCCTCCTGCAAGGGCTTCCTCCCCGGCCCCTACGAGCACCGCGTGGCGCTGGACGAGGTGGTGCAGATGATGGGCGGCCTGGCCTACATGACGGGGCCGCCCGGCCAGCCGCTGCGCGCCGGCAGCAGCGTGAACGACATCATGGGCGGCATGTTCGCCGCCATCGGCATCCTGGCCGCGGTGCAGGAGCGCCACGCCACCGGGCATGGCCGCCACGTGCAAGTCGGGTTGTTCGAAAACAATGTGCTGTTGATGGCCCAGCACATGGCCCAGTTCGCGACGCTGGGGCAGGAGGCCCCGCCGATGAGCGTGCGCCAGGTCGCCTGGCCGATCTACGACCTGTTCGGGACCAGCGA